>JBGCDY010001134.1:0-8975 GCA_045105835.1 Chitinophagales bacterium | reverse complement strand
GATAGGTGATGGATTTTCCTTCGTTGTAGTTCATAAAATGATACGATAGGTCTTCATACGAGAGACAAACCAGCAATATTATTGCAGCAAGTACAGGAATGATAATGAGGTAATAGCGTTTCTTCAATGGTGAATAATTTTGTGTAGTATTGAAGTCTTCGATAACGAATGAAAATTAAAATAGGAATTAAAATGAAAAACTACCTTTTGTCCACATGCTTAAAAACTTCAAATACAAAACTTGTTTTTTGAGTTTTAAGCAGTAGGGCAAGATTAAATCAATAAATAATATTCTTTTTTTGATAATCAGGAGTTTAAAATCTCATTTCTCACATCCTATTTCTGCCTTCTCACTTACTTAGGCAGTGTTCCATTTTCTATTACTTCAAGTTCAAATGACGCAAAGTGAAAAAGAAAATCGCTCCATAACCCACCATCAATAACAGGTGAAAAGCTAGGAACATGGTGTTTTGAAGGTAGACTCCTGCAATCGCTGCTGCCAAGAAATAGAGGGCCAAAAAGCCTTCTAAAAAAGTGGTCATTGGAATTTTGGTGGCTAAGTATTGGCGTTTTTGCACATTGTCTTCCAAGCCTTTGATATTGAATTTTGGGGTGCGTACAAAAGGTGATTTTTTGCCGATGAATCCTTGGAGTACTGCGAAGGTGTTATGAAGGGACAAGCCCATAGAAAGTGCTAGAAAGAGTGGAAATAGTAAGATGAATTTCGCCAGCATTTTGGGATAGGGTTCTTGTTTCAATTCTGCTTGGACATTGGCTACATAGTAAATGGAAATAATGGACATCCAACCCACTAGGAAAATGGCAAAAACGCTTGTATCAATCCCCAAAGCAGGTACAATGTGAATCAGTGGCACACTGAATACGCCCAAAATGAATACAAATACAAATACGCTACTGGACAATAAGTGCATGGTGGAATGAACTTTTTTCATGAATGGAAGCTCAGATCTCCAAACGGTTGGCAGCATTTTGCGGGCAGTTTCTGCGCCTCCTTTCATCCATCGAAATTGTTGTGATTTCAAGCCATTCATTTCTACGGGAAGTTCGGCAGGTGAGCCTACTTTTTCGAGGTAAAGAATTTCCCATCCTTTCAACTGTGCTCTGATGCTGAGGTCGAGGTCTTCGGTGAGCGTATCGGCTTGCCATCCTCCTGCGTCTTCAATGGTTTTTCTGCGCCACACGCCTGCGGTTCCATTGAATTGGAGCATACAGTTACCTGCTTTTCGTCCTTGTTGTTCGACTGTAAAGTGAACATTCAATTGGAGGGCTTGAAGGCGGGTGATGAGGGAATAATCTTGGTTGATGTGCTGCCATCGAGTTTGCACAACTCCTATTTTTTTGTTTTTGAAGTAAGGTATGGTACGACGTAAAAAATCGGGTTCAGGCAAAAAATCTGCATCAAAAATGGCGAGAAATTCTCCTTTTGCATGAGCAGTTCCTTCCTTCAATGCTCCTGCTTTGAAGCCTTGTCTAATAGGGCGAAGGATTTGTTCGATTTGAAAACCCTTGGCTTTGTATTCTTCTACTTTTCGACGGGTGATTTCTAAGGTTTCATCCGTAGAGTCGTCGAGTATGTGGATTTCGTAGCGGTCTTTGGGGTAGTCAAATTTGGTGATGTTGTCTATCAAGCGTTCGACGACATACATTTCATTGAAGATCGGTAACTGAACCGTAACGAATGGTAGTTCTCCGTCTTCAAATGTTTCTGGAGCTACTCCATCTTTGTTTTCCTTATAGTATCGTTTGTAAGCAAACAGGAGGTGGAATTGGAAAAGACAATAAATCGTGATGTAAATAAGAGCAAGGGTGTAAATGCCCAATATGGTGTAATATAGAATTGTCATTGATGAATGGAAATTAAAATGAAAATAAGAATTAAAAATTCAAATACAACTTCAAAATCAAATACAAAAATCACTTTGTTCCTTGTGATTATAAAAATTTGAATATTGTCCACAAAATTTTGTGTCCTGCAAGTATGGTTCCTTTGATAGTACCAGATATTTTGGAAACTCCTATACGTTTGCGATAGGTAACGGGTATTTCGACACATCTGAATTTCATTTTGGCGGCTTTGACCTGCATTTCTACTGTCCAACCAAAATCGGGGTCTTGCATATTCAGTTCGACGAGTTGGTCGTATTTGATAGCTCGAAAGGGGCCTAAGTCCGTAAATTCATAGCGATAAAAAATGCGTATTAGATTTGTTGCCAACCAATTACCAAATATTTGTTGAGGGGTCATCGAGCCTTCTTCCATTTCACCTAATGCACGAGAGCCAATCACCATATCCATATCGTCTTCCAAAATTGGGCGAATCAAATCCGCTAATTCTTCGGGGTGATCGGAGTAATCCGCATCCAAAAACACAACAATGTCGGGTTTGATTGCCTTGTTTTGAATGTGTTCCATTCCTTTAAGACAGGCACTGCCATAGCCTTTTTGGGTTTGAAGCACAACTGTAGCGCCCGCTTTTTGGGCTACTTCTGCCGTCCGATCTTTGCTATTGTTATTGCAGACGATGACCTCTCGAACCAAGTTTTTGGGAATGTCGCCAAGCACCAAAGGAATCGACTTTTCCTCGTTGTAGGCAGGAATGATAACATCAATTATTTTGTTCATTTATGGGTTGTTTTTTCATAAATTTAACGAGGACATCCTGTAAAGGATCTTTTGAAGGAGCCTGAATGTATAGTCCAAAAGGTTCTTCTTTCAAGTGACCTTCATAATCGGTAAGCTTCCAATACAATATGCCTTGCAAATTGGTAGGGTAAGATTCGGTTACTTTTCTAAGTGCATCGACTGCTAAGTAGCGTTCTTCTTGAGATTTTTCTTGTTCTTCCCAAACCACCAGTTTTTCGTGTAGTCCCCACCCCAAGAGGGTAAAGCCATGTCCACACCAGCTTTCTACCGTGGCATTGAGGTAATTGGTATAGCCCAATTCGGTAAACAATAGCGGCTTGCCGCCAAGATGTTTCTTTTTTTTGAAGGCATTAATCTCTTTAAAGACATTTTGCCAGTTTTCCTCAAATTCTGCTGAGAGTTCAGCACTAGAGGGAAGTTCTTCTGTAGGTTCCCGCAGAGGGAAATAGGCATTGATGCCAATAAAATCAAGGTGTTCCCAAAAGTCGACCTCCTGATAGTTGTCATAATTGGCAGCATAGGTAAGCTTTCCATTATATATTTTTCTAACATCTTGAATCAGCTTCACCCAAGAGTTTTTAACCAACTTCCTCCTTTCGTTCATTTTCTGTAATGGATCATCTTGGTTCTTAAAGGTGACTTGATCCGCCCAACGCTGAAAAGCCGAAACTCTACCATTTACATAGTCTTCTAGCCAATACTCTCCATTATCCTTGATATTGTAGCCCTGTACCCAAAGATTTTTGTCTTGTAGGGTTTCTTTGTATTTGATAATCCGTCTTTCATTGAAAGTCATTCTGAACCAGCTATTGTAATAGGCATACAGCCAGGGCATTGAGGTAAGTTCTACTGTTGAAGATAGGGCATTCATCTCACTTCCTATCACCATCACATCTACTCCTTCTCGCTCACAAATTTCAGCCCATTTGAGGTTGTAGGCAGTATACCTTTCAAACCAGGAATGCAACAAGGAGTCGCTTTTGGGCATGATCATTCCGTGCCATAGGGCTTGATTCTCTTTTGCCCAATGCTGCAATTGTACCCTCAAAACCACCACTACCTTCAATCCTTTTTCCTTTGCTCTCCTAATCTCAACAAGTCGTTTTGCTACCTCTTCATCTTCATCAAAGGTCAAATAGTCTGTATTCCAATACCATTGTCTGCCATAAACAGTCACCTCGACTGTATTCATGCCTACATCTTTTAGGGTATTTAGCCAGTGTTCCATCTCCACCACATTGACATGAACCCCGCCAAGATAGAAAGGCTCATTAGAGGATTTGGTCGTAACTTCCTGTTCTTCTTCAAGAAAGGAATTGTCATCAGGTGTATTACACCCGAATATGAATAGAAAAAACAGGATGAGGTAAAGAAAGAGTCGAGTCATATAATAGCTAAATGAGTTGAAGAATTTGAATGGTCTTTTGCAATGATAAAGTGTCCCCATTGAAGGAAAATATCAGCAATAATAGGTTTTTTTTTGAAAGGTATAAAACGTTTCTGGCCTTTTGGTACCATTACACATATTATAATGAATTGAAATTACTGATGGTTAAGTAGTTTTGTTATTTAAAAGGTTGCAATAAAAGAATCATACTACCCTCTCTTATAACGTTGACTTTAAGGTGAAAAATGTGACATAATTTTAGAAAAACTTCATTTTTTTTTTTGGAAATCTCAGTTTTCAACTTCAAAAAATAAGGCTCAATGGTAAACCAAGACAATGTTGCAACGGATAAAGGAACAATTCAAAGCATAAGTAAGAAACAAGGTATCAGGTAAGGGAGAACTGTTTTACAAGAAATTATGACAAATGAGTCACCTGATTATTTTTGCACGAGTACTTAACAAAAAATTAAATCAATCCTTAACAGTGATTTCCAGTCTGACGAAAAAATGACAAAATGTTTTTCTGCCTGCGGCTACTTCCCAAACCCAAACCACTACCAAACAAAAAAACCACAAGCAACTTTCCGCTACTTGTGGTTTATCTATTTTGTGAGGCACACAATTCTTTTTTTCTTATCGGGAATTTAGGCCTCCCTTTTTTGTAGTTTGTTGAATTGGGGTTGGATTAGGTAGAGTGTTCCGAAGGTCATAAAGAGTAGGGCAAGAATGATTAAGCCCCATTCGGAGAGGGTCGGGACATCTCCACCACTACTAAGGTCAGGGCCATAAGCATTAATCGCAAATGGGTTATTACAACCTGAACCAAAAAGTGTTGTCCATCCAGTTGCAGGAGGAAAGGGCGTATCACTAGCATGTTCAAAGCCCGTACCTACAATCCATTTTGCTCCATCCCAACTTACTAACAGAGAACCATCTTGATTTTCATAAGATGGTTTGCTATTCACATCACCATCGTAAGTAAAGTTTGAAGAATACAGACAGAAAGGACCAAAGGTATCTGTCGTAAAACTACCTGGTATTTGAGCGGATAATATTTCACTACCCAAAAATAAGGACAAAACGAAGCTGATTTTTATAGCCCATTTCCAAAAATAAGAATTGAAAGAAACTAAATTTGTTTGCATAACATGTTTAAATTTAAAAAAAAATATTAGAAACGCTTCCTCCTTTTGTGGGAAGCGTTTTCTAAATAGAATAATAAATCGTGTACCATAGCCTTTTATTAAAGCGTGACCTGACGAGAGGGAAGTGTGACCAATTATTTAAATAACCACACACAATGTGTGTTAATATGACAATTCTTATTCTCCCAACAACAAAAAACCACTCCAGTATTTAGGTGACAAATCCTCAGCTATCAACTGCAGTTTGGCATAACGCAAAGCTTGGGCATAGTTGTCTTCTTCGTTCAGCAAATAATCGTAGAAATGATGGGCAAATTGGGCAGTCGTTCGGTCGTAAATCTTGAAGAGTGTAAATACAATATTGGAAACACCAGAATACAATAAACCTCGATTGATGGATAAAATACCTTCTCCTTCTGCAATTTTGCCTATCCCACTTTCGCAACAACTCAGAAAGACCAAATCGCATTGTAGTTTCAGTTGATAGACTTCATGGGCATACAAAATGGTGTTTTCATTCTTTGTAGTCTTTTGTTGCCGAACATGAAAAGCGTTGCTTTCATTGGGACTGTCATTGGAAGGGAATCTATTCTTATCAGAATCGGGAGAAAACAATATACCCAATACATTTTTTTTTCGATTGGAAACCCCATGTGCTGCAATATGCAGATATTTGGAGGGGTGTTCAAGCACTTGTTTCTTGAAATCACTTAGGTTGGCTGCTGCTCTCAGGTAGGTCTTGGCTTCTAAACCTTTTTTCTGAAAATTGGATTGAATGTCGTTTACTTCTTTTTCCGAATACAACAGTGCTTTGTAATTTTTTCCTCCAATACCAACATCCCTTGTTGCTTCTACCTCCAATCCTTCTGATACTTCAGATGAGAAATAAGTTTCATCATACACAGGTGCAAACCCCAGAAAACGAGGAGGAAGAGCTTTATGGTTTGTCTCCCTATTTTGTTGGTATTGCCGCAAGGTAGCCGAATAGTGGTAGCGAATAGAATAGTTCTTCAATAGATAAGGCATATCTCTATACGCTGCTCTAAAAGGAGTCGCATGGGTAAGTAATATTTCAAAAGGTAGTTCCAAGAGCCGATTATCAGGAATGATTAGCAAGGATTGAACATTGTTTTCCTCCAATTTTTCTTCAATGGGAGCAATTAGCATTTGATACAATTGATGGGCTACTTGAACGTATGTTTTGCGGTTCATGCCCAATATGCCTTCGTCAATAAAAGTATCTAACAATTCATAGAATGTGTGAGATATAGTTACTCGTTGTAGAAAGGTTTGATTGGGCAATAGCTGCAAAATGTAGAGGTAGTCTTTGGTGAGGGTATAGGAAATCACCGCTTCGCCGACAGCCAATTGACTTTGAACCTCTTGCAAGGTAGTTTCGGGGACTTGGTATTTCGATTGGAGGTATTCGGGATGATTTTGTTCAATAGATTGGGTCAATTCGTGGTAGGCTACTTGAAGGTGAACCAATTCTTCGGCATCTTGGTCAAATTCTTTTCCTGACTCTTCCTCCTCCATTTTTTGCAAAATGTTTTGATAGTCCTTTATTTTTATTTGTAATCGACTCAATTCCTTCAATTGTCCATCAGAAATACTTGACAATTGGAGGGCTTCCGCATCTCGAATAGTGGATAAAAGACTATGGGCTTTGTTTTTTTCGGACAAGGCAAAAATCTCCTGTAGGCGTTCTATTTGAGGGTCGAACCTATATTGTTCGTATAGAACATCGGTAGCCAATTGGTAGAAATTCGTAATTTTCTGATTGAAGCGGAGCTTATCTCCTTCTTGAAAAATACCTATCCGTAAGCCTTTTATTTCTTGATGAATGATGGGAATGAGTTGAAGAGCAGCTTGTAGGTGAAGGTTGGAGTTATTGCGTTTGAACAAAGTAAGGCAAATTTGTATTTTTTCTATGCAAATAAAAAAATATTTTCTCCTATCCTGTTTTCTGTCATCAGAGGTTGTTTTTTTCCAGTAACTTATTGCCTGCTCTATGGACAAAAAGGCTTCTTCTACAGCTCCTTTTTCCAAATATACTCTACTTAGAGACAAATACATTTCTGCTCCATAAAAATCCTTGGTAGCAAGAACAAACTGCGATTCATGAAGTGCTTTTTTATAGTATTTTTCTGCTAAATCCAGTTTTTGATTCAATTCGTACAGTCCCCCTAAAGTGCCGTAGATAAAATAAAGCGATTCGTGGTTATTGGGGCTGATACTCTTTGACAAGTCAATGGTCAGTTGGAAATAGTATTCAGCCTTTGTCCAGTTGTTTTGGAAGGCGTGTAACTTCCCCATACGCAAATAAACATGTACTACATCATTTTTTCGAATATTGTGTTTTTGTTGCAGTGCAATGGCTTCTTGTAGATAAGTTTTTGCTTTATCAAATTGCTTTCTTCTAAGTGCAATTTCTCCTAAAAATCCTTTCACACTCATCATAGCAGGGTGTTCCACTCCATATAAAATTTTTATTTCATACTCTGTTTTTAAAAAATAGCTTTGGGCTAAATTGTATTGGGTAGAAGCATAAAAAGTGTAGGCAATATTGAAGTAGTTATAAACTAAGTTGGGGGTTTGAGATTGCGTTTTTTTAAGCTTCATTGCTTTGAAATAATACAATATAGCTTCTTGGTAGCGATGAGTATGTGCATGAAGCCCTCCCAATCCTGCTATTGCAAAGGCGATTCCTTTTATACATTTTACTGCTTCATAAGCAAAGAGGGCTTTTTCCACCTGCTTTTTGGCTTCTTCATAATCGTGCAAATCGAAGTAAACAGTAAACAAGACATAGTGTAAATCCCCTTTTAATTCTGACTCTACTCCTATTTTTTGACCATACAATATCAATGCTTCCTTCCCAATCTTTTTTCCTTCCTCCAAATGGTTTCTTCGATGGTTCCACACTCCCATTCGTTGCCTGCATCGAAAATACTTTTCCCATTCTTCTTCTTCCCAATAGATTAAAGAAGCTTCTTGAAATAAGTCATGGAAGTCATTATAGGTATTTTGTTGAAAGAGTATTTGCCCCTGCTCAAATAATATATCTGCTTGTTTAAGCCCTTGATAGTTTTCACTATTCTCCATAGTTCAAAAAACATAAAACCATTTAATTCACATAACATATTGTCTATCAAATATTTTTAAAAATTAAAAAATTGAAGACTACTGCAAATATAGAAATTCCTACTTCCCCAACAACAAAAGCCCACTCCAATACTTAGATGGCAGGCCTTCAGCTATTTTCTTGATTCAGAAAATAACCGTAAAAACTATGGACAACTTGAAGTTTTTTTGATTGTAGGCGTTGAACAAGGTGAAAGCAGTACTAGATACACCTATAATAGAGCAAGCCTCGATTGAGGTATGATAGTGATTTTTGAAAATGATAAGGTAATGGAGTATGGAGGGTAAGTTTGTGCTAAGTACTCAATCAAATTTAATAGCTCAAAAAGTATTTGAAAGCGAGCAACTTATCACTTCAAAATGTACCAATAATTAAGCATGAGTGCTTATTGGATTAACTACAGGTATATTTCCTGCAAAAAGCACTAAAACCAATAACCGTTTATGTTATTGGTTTTAGTAAATAGAAGTGTTGATAATTACCACTGAGGATTAGGCTTGGGACAAAATCTAAAATTGAGGTGCAACATTATTAAAATAATAAGTTCCTCCCTTAATAACAGATTGCTCTTGTTTGTTTAACTGAGCATCCATAAATTCTTGCAAACTCTTATTATTTGTTTTTTCACTAAA
>JBGCDY010001133.1:0-2568 GCA_045105835.1 Chitinophagales bacterium | reverse complement strand
CTGTGATTAATAAGATTAAATTTTTCATTTGAAAAAAAATAAGGTTATGTGAGGTTTAATTATTTGGCTACAAATCTATTTTTGTGGCCTTCAATATCTTTAACTAAATGAAAAGTATGTTTTGGACAAATGGAAGTTTTTTTTTTGAAGAAATTATTTTGTAATAATTGAATACATTCAATTATTGCTTATAAATACCTGCGAAACAGATGCATTCATTAATTTTCCACAAAACACAATTGGAGTTGGTTGCCCAGATTTTGCTTTGGTCGGCGGGTGATTGAATGTCGAACATTTGTATTGTCCCAATTCACATTTAATTTTACATGCAATTCATTATCAACCAGATAATTGAACTTGCATGTAAAATTGCCCGTACGGTATAGTATTAGGCGAATTGGGTATTGGAGTTTCTAAGGTTGGTAGAAAAATAAATTAGTAGTAGTTTTATCGACTCGTACCCATTTCTAAAAAACTCTAAACGAACCCTATATCATGTCTCGACAAAGTGAATTGAAGCTGGCAAATAAACAACTGAAGGAAGGGAATGAATTGGAGGAGCAAGGAAAATACAAAGAAGGCTTGGAGCTATTTCAACAAGCATCTACTTTCTATGAAAAATGGGAGCAATGGGAAGAATGGGTAAAAGTCAACATAAATATAGGCTCTATTCATTCAAGGCGTATGCAGGACAAAAATGGAATAGCACCTCTACTGCAAGTTTTGGAAAGAGGAAAAAAGTATTTAGGGAAGGAACATCCGCTTGTGGGAAATTGTCTACGTGAGATAGGAACTTATCACGCTATATTAGGAAAATATGAGCTTGCCCTTACCTATTTTCTGGATGCTTTGGCCATTCAAAGAAAAAAATTAGGTAAGCGTCATTCAGATGTAGCCAAAAGTTTAAACGGCACAGGGCTTTGCTACTACTCTACTGGAAATTATGATTTGGCGATTTACTATATCAAAGATGCTTTTGAAATTTTTAAAGAAAACTTTGGAAAAAATCACTTCCAAGTGGCAAATATGTTAAATAACTTGGGAATGTGTCTTTTTGAGAAAAGTAACTATCCACTCGCTATTGAGTATCATCAGAAAGCTTTGGCAATTAAAAGGAAAAACTGGGGCGAGGAACATCCTAGTGTGGCATTGAGTCTAAACAATATTGGTGTTTGCCATTTGGGTAGAGGGGATTGGGATTTGGCAATTCAATATCATCAAGAGGCTTTGGCGATTCGCAAAAAAATCTTGGGAGAGGAGAGTTTTGATGCAGCAATGAGTAAGAATAACTTGGGGGTTTGCTACTTAGATAAGAAAGATTATAAATTGGCTATTGGTTTTTTACAAGAATCTCTGCTTGTTTGGAGAAAAATTTTAGGAGAGGAGCATCCCAAAGTAGCATACAGTTTGTTGAATTTAGGGCTTTTATACCATTTCAAAGGAGATAATGATTTGGCTATTGAATATTTGCAAGAGTCTTTAATTATCCGCAAAAAGAGTTTAGGAGAAGTGCATCCTTTAGTAGCAAATGTTTTAGAGGTTATAGGACTTTGTTATTTTGCTAAAGAAGCGTATGATTTGGCTATCTCTTTTTCCAAAGAGGCTTCGGCTATTTTTCGAGAAAAATTCGGAGAAAAATACGCTAGAATTGCGGTGAACTTACACCTTTTGGGTAATTGTTATTTCGCCAAAGAAGCGTATCATTTGGCGATTGCTTCCTATCAAAATGCACTCATAGTTTTTATTCCTTCATTCAATCAAAAAAATATTTTTCAAAACCCTATTTTACAGGGATATAACGCAGGTTTTCTGTTGTTAGATACGCTTTATCACAAAGCAAAAACCCTGCTTCAATTCTACAATCAAGAGCCTCAATCTCCAAAATATCTACAGGCTGCTTTTTCTACGATTACACTTGCGACCGACTTGGTATCAGAGATTCGACAAAGCTATAAAGCAGAAGGGTCAAAACATTCCTTAGCCGAAAATGCAGCCAAAGTTTACCATCAAGCCATTGATATTGCCCTAAAAACTTCCAGAGTCTATACAGAACTTAGCCAAATCCCTCAACACCCTGAATTCACCAATATTCCCTATACTGCTGAAGGGGCTGAAAACTTAGCTTTTGATTTTGCAGAGCAATCCAAAGCTGTGCTTCTCCTCTCCAATTTCAAAGATAGTGAAGCGAAGGTTAACTCCAATATTCCCACAGTTCTACTTGAAAAAGAGCAAGAACTCAAAATAGAACTTAGTTACCTAGAGAAGAACATTGTCACTCAAAATAGCAAAGGGGCAGCAAAAGACGAAACATTACTGACCAAGTTTCAACGCCAATACTTCAATCAAAAACAAGAATACGATGCTTTAATCGAAAAATTTGAAAAGGACTATCCCGAATACCATCAACTAAAATACTCGGTCTCCACTGCCTCTGTCCAAGGCCTCCAAAACTATCTTTCAAAAATGAGTCAAAAAGTATCGGATACCTTGTTTTATGATAAAAAATTAGGCTTTGATATGTTGAAGTCAAAAATTGAAACATTGGAGGTATCCGATACCTCTCCTTCA
>JBGCDY010001132.1:0-5401 GCA_045105835.1 Chitinophagales bacterium | reverse complement strand
TGGCCCAGAGATCAGTACATGAATATGTGGGTTTGCAACAATCTTTGTAGTACAACTAGTGGCTGTGGTATATTGGGCTACGGTACACCTCCAGGTATCAGTACTCCAAGTACAGATGGAATTGCCATTCAATACAACTTTTTTGGAACACTCCAACCTGTTAATGGTGCTTACGATGAAGGTAGAACAGCCGTACACGAAGCAGGGCACTGGCTCAATTTATTCCATACTTGGGGAAATGTGGCAGAAAACTCCAACTGCAACAGCGATGATTCTGTAGATGATACTCCTCGTTTGGATGGTCCTACCTTTGGATGTCCTTCTTCACGCTCCAATACTTGCACCGAAGAAATGCCCGACTATCCAGATATGACCGAAAACTACATGGATTACAGCAATGATGCCTGTTTGAATATGTTTACGATAGGTCAAAAATTGAGAATGCAAGCAACACTGGAAGAAGTAAGTTACCGTTCCAGAATCAAAGAATCAATGGGATGTGTCCCTGTTGAACAAGGATTGGACGACATACGTGTAGTAGCCGTTTCCCAGCCCAATAATATCGACTTGGTTTGTTCCGTTTTTGAGCCACAATTCACTGTCGAAAACTTTGGTACAGAACCACTTTTCTCCTTTACAGTTGATTACACTTTGAATGGTGATGCTTATAGTTTTGAATGGACAGGATTGGTCGAACCTCTCAAAAGCGGTACTATAAGCCTTCCCCCACTCAAAGTAAATAGCAGTTTGACTGAGCATGAATTAACCATTTCGGCAAGCAATCCAAACGGAAGAGAAGACTTCAATATCGACAACAATGATACAAGTGTCAGTTTTAACTCCATTGGCCCTGCAAACCAAGATATTACCATCACACAACCTTTCCAATTCCCTGCTTTTCCTCCTCCAGGTTGGGCAGTATTCAATAATGAAAACAACTTCGACTTTAGTAGAAAGAAAAACAAAAATACAGGTTATAGCGATACCAAATCAGCCTACATGCCTAACTTTGAATCAGGTGCAAACTTTATTGGTGAAGCAGACGATATTACTAGCCCTCCAATAGATTTTGACGGAGTGTATGAGAATCTCTACCTTCAGTTCTTTTATGCTTACACAAGCATGGGAGAAGGAACAATTTCTGACACAGTGGATGTTTTGGTTTCGGTAGATTGTGGAGAAAGTTATTTCAGTGTTCACAAGATTTTTGGAGAAGAATTGATCACTGCTGATCCTGTTGGTGAAGCCTTTGTGCCCATGGAAGGGCAATGGAAGGCAGGCATAGTCAATTTAGTTGGCTACAAAGAATTCAGAAACGTAAGTTTCAAAATCCGACAAATCCGAGGAACAGGTAATGACTTGTATATAGACGACATCAACTTTTTGACTGAATTGACTTCCATTGAAGGAACAGCACTTCAAAGCCAAATTTCAATCAATGCCTATCCAAATCCTGTAAGGGGCAAGACAATCATTGATTTAAATAATTTGCCTATCAACCAAAACCTACAATTAAGCATTAGCAATAAGGCAGGTCAAGTAGTTTACCAACAATCAATCAAAGCAAATACGAGTCAAAAGACCATCGAATTGCCAGTGGAAAACCTCAAAAATGGAATGTATGTTATCAGTTTGCACAGCGAACTTCAAAGCATTCACACCAAATTAGTGGTTGTCCATTAAACATTGGTTAAAACTTCAAAAATAACTCCCATCAATCAACTCTAAATGAAAAAATTATTGAGGTTGAATGGGTAATTGGAATTTTAAGTTTTCATTTTAATTCTTATTTTAATTTTCATTCGTTAATTACGAAGTGTTTTCACCCAAAAAAGAAAATTTCAAAACATTTCCCGCATTCAAATCGGGGTTCAAAATCTCCTATCTATATGAGAAATTTACTTTCATTTATCTTCCTTCTCTGCTGTTTCAGTGCTGTGAGTATGGCACAAGAACACAATCATGAGCATACAGTTCCTTGTGGTTTGGATATCTACTCCAAACAATTGTATGAGCAAAATCCCGATGAATACTTAGCTGCGGAAGCCTACTCTCGAGAACAAATCCAACAGTGGATTTTGGAGAACAAAGGAAACGAAAAGAAAGCCGATATTATCACTATCCCTATTGTTTTTCACGTAGTATGGTCGAGCAATCGTCCAGAATCCAATGTCAGTGATGAACAGATTTATTCTCAAATAGATGCCTTGAATAGAGACTTTCGTGCTCAAAATAACTTGAGTGTTGTTCGAAGCATCTTTCAAGACAGGATTGCAGATATGGAAATCGAATTCAAATTAGCAGAATTTGACCCAGAAGGCAATTTAACCACAGGTATCACCCGCACCGAAACCGATGTTGAAGAATGGAGTATTGACAACTCCAGCGATATGAAATACGATGAAGATGGAGGTATAGACCCTTGGCCTTCGAGACAGTATCTAAATATATGGATCATCAGTCGCCTTGTAGATGAAAACGGTGGCGGTGGCATAGCAGGCTACGCACAACCAGGTAGTAGCTTTCCTTCAAATTCTCGAATTGACGGAGTTGTGATTGTGCACAATTACCTCGGTCAAATAGGTACTGCTGAACCCAATGATTTTGGGCGAACAGGCACACATGAAGTAGGACACTGGTTGAGTTTGCACCACACTTGGGGAGCCTTCAATTCAGGAGCACAGACTCCAAGTTGCTTGGGAGAAGATGATGAGGTTTCGGATACACCTTATACTTTGGATGCTAATTTTGGATGCAATCAAAACCGCAACCAATGCACCAATGAGAACCCTGATTTTCCTGATATGATTGAAAATTATATGGATTATGCCAGTTCAAGCTGTCAAGGTCTATTTACCCACGGGCAAAAAGATAGGGCTATTGCCATCCTAAATACTACCCGCTCTCAAATCACCACTTCTGCTGGAGTTCGTGAGCGAGGTGCAAATGATGTTATGTTAACAGCTGTACTTAGTCCCAACAATGGTGACCAAAGCTGTGTAACACTCGAACCAATTATTGAAGTGGTTAACTTTGGAACAGATGATTTGTTCTACTTTGAAGTAGAATACAGTATTGGAGGAGAGAGCCATGATTATCAGTGGATTGGACAAGAGGGAGGATTAGCTCCTTGGGGAGTGATGAAAAGTGATGTTCAAACAAAATTAACGATTACACTTCCTGAAATTGAATTGAACAGCACCGAAACCAGTCACACACTTGAAGTAACGGTACGTCGTCCAAACGGAAGTTTGACAGAGTTCAATGAGTCAGACAATACTATTTCTGTCAATTTTAACACGGTTACCCCTGGTGCGTTTCCATACTTCAATGAAAACTTCCAGTTTGTAGTATTCCCTCCAATCGGATGGTCGGTCTTCAACAATGACAACGACATCAAAGGACGCTTCAAAAGCGCACAAGGTGTAGGTTTTGGTGATGAGAAAGCTGCTGTCATGGAAAACTTTGGCTATGATGCACCTGGTGAAGTAGATGAATTGATTTTACCTGCCTTGGATTTCACAGGCGATTTGGGAGACATCTCACTCAAGTTTAATTATGCCTACTCCTATGTAGATGAAAACAGTGTGCCTGATGTACTTTCTATCATGGTATCCGAAGATTGCGGCAACAGTTTTGTCACAGTTGGTCAATTGGTAGGTGAAGACCTCGTAACTGCTGCCCCAACTACCGATGCCTTTGTTCCAACCGAAGGTGACTGGAAAGATATGAAGGTGAATTTAGCAGACTTTATCAACACAACCAATCACATCATTGTGAAATTCAGTCAAATTCGTGGTTCTGGAAACAACCTCTACATCGACGAAGTAGATTTATTGTCGGAAACTACTGATATTGATTCTGTCATCAATGCTGCAAGCGAATTGAAGTTGTACCCAAATCCTACTACCAATTCCTTCCAATTGGAATTTGAAGCAACAGATGCTGCAAACCTTCAATTGAGCATTTTGGACAAAGCAGGTCGCCAAATCAGCAGCCAAAGCATTGCAGTCCAAAGTGGTTTGAACCAACACAAGATTAATTTGGAGAATTGACCTACGGGTGTCTATTTTGTAAGAGTACAAGATGGCGGTCAGGTTACTACTAAGAAATTAATTGTTTTTTAAAGTTAAAAAAATGATTTAATAGATAAATTTAGGTAGCCCTATTGTTTTTATGAAACAATAGGGCTATTTTCGTATCTATTCACTTCAATGAAACTATGTTTGACATTCCTTTTGAGCCTACTATCGGTGGATATCCCATCAATATCCACTTGGTCTTAGAGTACTTGGCATTTTTCCTTGCTTTTCAATACTACGTGTTTTTGAGAAAACAAAGCAAAGATGTCATTTCCTCCAATAACCGACTTTCTATTATCGTGGGCGCAATCTTTGGGGCATTGTTGGGTTCTCGTTTGATGGGTTTCTTAGAAAATCCATTCATCACGTTCTCAGCAGAAAACCTACTTCAACTGCTCAATACCAAAACCATTATGGGTGGATTGTTTGGTGGTTTGATTGGGGTAGAAACGGCCAAATGGGTCATTGGAGAAAAAGAATCCTCAGGAGATTTGTTTACCCTGCCCATTGTATTGGGGATTTTTATCGGGCGAATAGGCTGTTTCCTTTCGGGAATCAAAGAATTCACTTACGGCAAACCCACTTCTTTTTTCATGGGAATGGATTTGGGGGACGGAATCAACAGACATCCAACTTCGCTCTATGAACTCATTTATTTGGTCTTACTCTTTTTCGTTTTGAAGAAAGTCAGCGAACTGGATAGATTAGAAAAAGGACATTTGTTTCAGCTATTTATGCTGTCTTATTTTGGTTTTCGTTTCTTAATCGAATTCCTCAAACCCAATATCTTTTTTGTTCTTGGATTGAGTAGCATACAATGGCTCTGTGTTTTGTGCTTCTTTTATTACCGCAAAACTATTTGGAAATATTGCTCAAAAGTAATTCACAAAATTTGAAGTTAAGGCTTTTAAAAAGCAAATGACTTATCAATAACCATCCAGAAACCAAAACTCTGTGCCTTAGTGCATCTGTGTTCAATAAAAACTCTAAAAAATGCCTACCAGAAAATATACTTATTACGATTTCACCCTTAGCCTTTGTCCCAACTGCCTCAAAAGAGTCGATGCCAAAATCGTCTTTGAAGACGACAATGTGTACATGATAAAAAGGTGCAAGGAACATGGAGTTTCCAAAGTCTTGATTGCAGACGATGTAGAATACTACAAAAACATCCGAAACTACAACAAGCCTTCCGATATTCCCCACAAGTTCAACACCAAAACCCACTATGGTTGCCCCTACGATTGTGGCTTGTGTCCAGACCACGAACAGCATTCTTGCCTGACCATTGTAGAAGTGACGGATAGGTGCAATCTCAG
>JBGCDY010001131.1:0-7101 GCA_045105835.1 Chitinophagales bacterium | reverse complement strand
TAGGAAGGACGGCAATTTATGCTTTCATCATTGTGGCACTGTCAGAAGAGTTGGCTAAGTTTATCTTTTTGAGAGGATATTTATTTGGTAAACCAGATTTTAATGAGCCTTTTGATGGGATTGTGTATGCGGTGATGGTCGGAATGGGCTTTGCAGCTTTTGAAAATGTGGTCTATGTGGCTCAAGGAGGTTTTGAAGTAGGTGTATTGAGAATGTTCACAGCTGTTCCTGCCCATGCTTCTTTTGGAATCATTATGGGCTATTATGTCGGAAGGGCAAAATTTGATACTCGAAACAAAAACCAGTTGTTGGCAAAGGGCTTATTTTGGGCAGTTTTCGCACATGGGGCTTATGATTTCTTTTTAATGCAAGAGCGTTTTGAAGCTTTGGGGATTATGGCATTTATCGTCCTCATTGTATCTATCCAGTTTTCACGCCAAGCTATTGAGATTCATCAAAATGCATCCCCTTTTCACCCCGACAATGTGAATGACAATGAATTTTTGGTAAATAATGGTGAATCTAATTTCCCTACAATGGACCAAGAAGAGGATGAAAAAATAGGGTAAACAATGAATTCAGATGTTGTCTGTCAAATTCTGTGGAGTACCTAAAAACTACAATAGTTTGATTTCATAAAAGAATAGTTATTAGTAAAATAGTACGCTAATTTTCTAAAAGATAGACTATTGCAGTCTCCCTTTACAATTTTAGTCAAAGAACCAGATAAAAAAACGCCATAGACCTATAAAATCTATGGCGTTTTTCTTTAGAAAATATCTTCAAAACATTGAAGTCAACACCTTACTCAGCATTCTCAACTTTTTCGGGGCTCTCAATTTTTTCAGTACTTTCAGCATTTTCAACCTTTTCGGCTTTCTGGCTTCCAGGCTTTGGTAACATTCGCAATCGTGTCTTTTGTTCGCTCATTTCTCCACGAAGAGTCTTGATTTTATCCTCCACTTGCTTCAACAAAGGGTTCTTCTTGTTGCTTTTTGCAGCTTTGAAGAAGCCCAGGTTGTTCTCGTATTGAGCGATTTCTTCTCGCAATTGATCCAAGCGGTTACGGATTTTGCGGCGTTCGCTGTCAATTTTGTGGTCAGCATCATGTGCGCCCATCAAAGCTTCCATTTCGCCTTCCAATCGCAATTTATTTTTCTGACTGCGATCCAACTTCAATTCACCATATTTAGCATCCAAAGCTGCCTTGTATTCCCCATAAATGGTGTCTTTTTGTTTAATCGGCACATAGCCAATCTCACTAAACTCCTTTGAAAAAGCTTTTAATACCTCAAAATTCTTTTCGATATTTGTATCTAATTCATAAGCTGCAATGCGTTCAATCAAAGCTTTTTTCAAGCCTAAATTCACCACTTCTTGCTCTTCAGCAGTAGCGTAATGTGCTTTCTTAGCATCAAAGAAAACATCACACGCAGCTCTAAATTTCTCCCAAAGTTTGTTCTCTTCACTTCGAGGAGCAGAACCAACGGCTTTCCATTCCTTTTGAAGTTTGATGAAGAAGTCAGTACTTGTTCTCCAATCCGTGCTGTGTTTTTCGGCATCTGCTTTCTCAATCAAAGCCAATTTCTTCACTTTGTTTTCCTCCCTACCTTTGTCCAAATTACCGAAGAACTCTTTTTTTCTGGAGAAAAAAGCATCACAGGCATTGCGGAAAATATCCCATACCTTCTCGTTTTCTTCTGAATAACCAATGGTTTTCCAATTCTTTTGAAGCTCCAATACTTTCTTCGTAATTTCTTGCCACTCAAAAGCCTTGGTCAAATTAGCCGTTTCTTGAGCTATTTGATGAACTTCTTCACAAAGCGCAATTTTAAGCTTCAAGTTTTCACGTTGTTCGCCTCGGCGCTCATCATAAAATGCCTGTACTTTTGCGAAAACAGCATCTCCGTGTTCTCTAAATTCCTGATAGATTTTGTCCTTTACATCAAAAGGAACTTGTCCGATTTCGTTGAATTCTTTTTGAAGTCTCTTCAATCCTGAATCCATAGTACGGATGTTCTCCAATGGAATAAGAGCTTTCATTTTTTCGATGATTGCCGTTTTGGCTACAAGATTGCGTTGGAGATCCACATCACGCATCTCTTTCATCATATTGACGTTGTGAAAAAACAAGTCGCACTGATGGCTGTATTCCATTGCAGTGTCTTTGTTTTTATCTTCGTCTCTTTTGCTAATACTGATGGCTTTCCATTTATCCTGGATAGTGTTGAACTGTTCGAACGCTTTACCGATATTGTCACCTATGTTGGCAACAAAACCTTTTATTTCTTCCAAAACAACTTTCTTCTGCTTCAATTTTTCGGCAAGTATCGCTGCTTGTTCCTCATTGTGCTTAGTCAACCGCTCTTTGAAGGTTGTGTATAAAGCTTCAAATTGAGCATCAAGTGGGTCTTCTGGCATTTCAAACTTCACATACACCTCCTCTGTTTCCTTGTCTTTTTTCCCTTCTTTTGCTTCTTTCGCCTCTTTCTCCTCTTTTGCCTTCTTCGCTTCTAGTCTCTCCGCTTTGTGCTTTTCGAAAGCTTCATCACGTTGTTTTTTCCTCAGCGCATTGAACTCATTTCGAACATCTCGAACGTCTCCACGAATTTTAGCAACATTATCTCCTTGTAATAGTGCCTCTAATTTGGCAATAACCGCATCTTTCATTAGTGATAAACTTTATAACGTATCGTAATAATAATAAACAAAGGTCGGCAAAGATAAACAAAATAATTAGCTTGCATAGGCATCTAAAAACAATACCTAAGAATGGAATAAGGCATGCTTTATCAGTATTTATTTCGCTATGTAAAACCTTAAAAATAAATGATAATAAAACAAACCTTATAATGATCCTGCAAAAGCTAATTTATTGTTTGTCAATTTCTATGACCACTCCAACTGTATTTTTCCCATTCGTGTCACAAATGAACCCAATAGTCTGGTCAGCTGCAAAGTCAACTTTCGTTACCTGAGTTGGCCCCAAAGCTTCTTTTAATTTTGCAGCATAGGTTCTTTGACGACTTTGACTGATTCGAGCATTGACTTGATGGTAGTTAATGGGGTCTTTACTCACCACTACTGCCATAAAGTCCTTATTGCCAATCTCATCTGCTTTCATTGAATAATCTTTGGGAAACAGTCGAGTACCTGTAATGCCGCAATAAGCAGAATGTTTGCTGGTGTATGGAAATAAGACATAACTGCTTCCGTCCGTTTCTTGCCCAAATACATACACATTGCACTCTACATTGTTGGCTACTGCAATCTTAAATTTGTCGCCTACAGCAATGGGTCTTTGGCTCTGAAAGATTCGATTCCCTTTCTCTTTTAGCTCAATAAACTCTCCACTTTCAATATCAACCAAACCAAACTCTACAGCTAATTTAGTGTTACTAAAAGTTTCTTTATCTGCCGCCAAGCCTTCAGGATAAAGTCCATAAGCTTCCAAAACGAAGTTGCTAAAATCAGAATAACGCACCCATCCGATGCCGTCTCTCCCCCATTGTTTCCCCCAACTGTTCATAAGTTGGAATGCTCCACCATATTTTTTTTCATCGTAGCCAATAACACACATGGCATGACCACCCATTCCTTGACCACTAAAATCTTGGCGATTGGGTTGCCAAACTTCTCTCCCCCTCATTCCCTGCATAAAACTCTGCCCCACTTTCATACCAATGACAACAGGTGCTCCCTGCGCCAAATTTTGTTTGATGGCAGCCATATCTACCTTGTAATTGTTGCCATCCAAGGTCAAACGATTGAAGCCTTTGATGCGATAATCTTGTGCCATTTTATGGTGTTCAGAACGTGGGGTAACGCTGCAAGTGCTGGGGTCGTATCCAAAGTTTTTAAAGGGGACAAGCCCTCTTTTTTTCATTGCATCCATTGCATATTGTATGTAAGAGCCTTGACAACCAGGCAATGCTATTTGATTGTAGAGGTAAGAAGGACTAAATGCAACATTGTCAGGACTTTCACCTGTTGCTCGACTGTGTAAAATGGTTCTTGCTGCATAGGCACTCGCCCAACCTACACAAGAGCCTTGTTTTCCTTGATTTAATCTTTTTGGACAGTGTTTGAGTAAGGATGTTGAAGTCGGCATGGTATTGAAGGAACCTGCTGCCAAAGGTGCAAATACTTCTGCTTTGTCAAATACTTCTTCTTTCATGGTACAGCCCATACTGAACGGGTCGTTTTGGACACCATTCATGGTAGATTCCCCTCCAAAGAAATAGTACCATGCTGCCATTACAAAAAGGATGGGAACAAACCATTTAGAATTTCGGAAAAGGAACAATATCAAGAAGGGAACCAAACGCATAAGCGGATTATCTGCTTTTTGTGTAGGTTCGTTTCTGGGCGGGTTTTGAGGTTTTTTTGGATTTTCTTGGTTTTGATTGTCTTGTTGATTTTGGTTGTCCTGTGGTTTACGAGGCTTATCTGGCTCGTCTTTTTCCATTCTGATTGGCATAGGTCTATTGCTTTATAGGTTATTTTGATTGCTTACCAATGGCTAAGATAAGGTTTTTGATTAAAAAAATCTTGTCTTTTCGATGGGAGTCATTGAAGTGAGAAAGAGCTTGTTGAATTTATTGTTTTTGAAGCTCCAAATTATTTTTTGAAGCCGCTGCAACCTTTTCAAAACTTTCTGCACCATCTTTTTTGTAGGCATTATTTTCCTATAAGCCTTTGTGCAAAACAAGCTATAAATACTTCTATGTTAAAACACTTCTACTTTATTTGATTCGGTCTTTATAACCGAATTACCAATTGATTTTATCATTTTCTTAAATTTTGTAAAACGATGAAGAATTTCCTTTTTTTCGTATTGGCTATTGTATGTGTGGGCTTTATGACTTCCTGCGATAAGGAAGATGTATTGTCTGCTACAGATGAGACTGTGGCACAAATCGTTGTGAGTAGTAGTAAAACGACTTTGGAAGAAGGTGCTGTTCCTGCTGAAATCACCAGTTTTGTGGAGACTCAGTTTCCTAACAATTGGATTGAGCAAGTAAGATTGGCAGATGGATTGGGCTATGAGGTCTGGCTCGATGATTATTCCGAAGTCTTTTTTAGTACAGATGGAACGTTTTTGAGAGAAGGTGCTCCTGAAGGAAGACATGGCAGACGTGGTAATTTTGGAGAAACGATTGCTTTGGAGGATTTACCAGCAGTGGTTACTGACTATGTGATGGCTAATTATCCTGAGGCGACTATTGACAGAGCGAGATTGGGTGACCGAGGTTATTTATTGGGTTTGGATACAGGAATTTCTTTATTGTTTGATACAGAGGGAAATTTTGAAGGAGAAAGAACTTGTGGAGGTGATGGCGGTAATAGGGGTGAAAGCATAGCCATTGAAGATTTACCAGCTGCAATTACGGACTATGTGACAGTGAATTATCCTGAGGCAACTATCGAAAAGGCCAAGGTTTATTCCGATGGTTATAAGGTAAAATTGGATGATGGGACAAGATTGGCTTTTGATATAGAAGGCAATCTATTGGAGGTATAGTTCGCTAATTAACGAATAGAAAGTAAAATGGAGCTTCCATTTTAGATAGTGTGAACACCATTTTGGATCAATTAGATAAGGTTTAAGGGTGTCTGATAACTGTTTTATAAATAGTTTTTCAGACACCTTTTTTTATTGTTCACTTCAAATCCCAATCAAAGCTGCACCGATTACTCCTGCAGAATCGCCCAATTGATGTTGAACAATGGGAGTTTCGAGACAATCATTGAATACATATTCTTGAACCTGTTCTATACCTTCTGTGTAGATTTCCTCAACATTTGAAGCTCCTCCTCCCAATACAATGATGTCGGGATCGAGAATGTTGATCAAGTTACTCATTGCACGCCCAAAATTCACAAAGAATTGCTTCATAAATTTGGTAGCTTTAGCTTCTCCTGAACGATAGTTTTTTGTAATTTCTTTGAGTTTCAAGTCTTCACCATAGATGCTTTTGTAAAGTCGTTCTGCACCACCACCACTAATGAATGTTTCTGTACAGCCTTTTTTTCCACAATAACAGGCAGGTCCATTAGGGTCAATGGTCATGTGCCCCCATTCTCCTCCAATGCTTTGCAGACCAGTGACTACTTCTCCATTGAGGACAATTCCTCCTCCACATCCTGTACCGATGATTACCCCAAATACAAGATTTTTTCCTTTACCTGCTCCCAATAAGGCCTCTGCCATTGCAAAACAGTTTGCATCGTTTTGAATCTCAATTGGGCGTTGAAGCAAGGTTTCCAAGTCTTTTTTTACGGGTTTTCCATTCATACAAACGGTATTGCTGTTTTTGAGCAAGCCTGTTTGTTGGGAAGTAACTCCAGGTGTGCCAATCCCAAAAGTATGCGATTGACCTTTAATATCTTTGACCATTCTATCATATACAATCTTAATATTGTTGAGAATGTGTTGGTATCCCTTTTCTTGTTCTGTAAGGATACGCTCTCGAAAAAGCTCTTGTCCATTGCTACCCAAAACAACTCCTTCGATTTTAGTGCCTCCGAGGTCAATGCCCAAACGGTATTTATTACCCATGATTTTTGTGATTTCTTTTTTGAAGTGCAAAAGTAATAATCCTTTTTTTGTCTAAAATATATTTTGGATTTATGTTGAAAATATTGAAGTAAAATGAAAGAAAGTAAGAGAATGGGATGGATTGGTAGATTTAAAATTCAGGGGGTATTTAGCACCAAATGCAATGAACAGGTGGGTGTATAGAAAGGGGATTTATTCCATAATGCATGAAGTGTAGAGAAATAGATTTAAAAGTTAAACACGATTTGGGTGCTGTATTCTGAATGCGATGGTAGATTTAAAATTTAGGGGGGAGGCAGTAAGGAAAATTAAAAACTCAAACAATTTAGCTCACCCAAGATAACGGCTAAAAGCCGAAACTACTGATGAACAAATGATTGAAGTATTTAATCAAAAAATAAATGTGCCTTACTGCTTAAATTGACGCAAAATGTAATGAACAGGTGAATCAAATAGATTTGGGTATTGTATTCTGAATGTGTGGGCTTAATGTATTTGTACGAATAGGCGAATCAAATAGATTTGGGTATTGTGTTCTG
>JBGCDY010001130.1:0-3417 GCA_045105835.1 Chitinophagales bacterium | reverse complement strand
ACCGCCACTGCCTTGGGCAAATTGGTCAGCGAAGGAAAACTGGATTGGGATGCTCCAATTAGTCAATACATTTCCTATATTTCACCTCAATATGCTCACTTAACTTGCCGCCAATTCGCAGGACATACATCAGGTATGAGTCACCGCCCAAAAGGAAACAGTTACAAAAAGAAACACTACGATGCCATTAAACCAACCGTTGAACTAATCAAAGCTCCTTTGCTTTTTGAACCTGATACTGGATACAAATATTCCTCCAATGCCTTCAACTTACTCGCTGCAGTCATTGAAGGTGCATCTGGCAAGAACTACAAAGATTATCTGCAAACGGAAATTTTTGCGCCTTTGGATATGCAGCATACGAAAGCCGAAAACATCAACCAACTGGACAGCCAAGACGCACAACTCTATTTCTTCAAAAAGGAAAAGCTGACCAAGGAAAAAAAGTCAACAACAGGGAGTTACAAACTTGCGGGGGCAGGATTTCGCTCCACTCCTTCTGACTTGGTCAAGTTGCTGCAAGCTTACAAAAACGAGATGATTTCACCTTCGGTCGTTGAGGAAATGTTCACAAGTCACACCCTGAAAAATGGCGAACAAACACAAGTGGGTATTGCATGGCGAAATTCCTTTGATGCTTTTGGGCATCCTGTCATCGAACATGCGGGTTCTTGGACGGGAGCGAGAACAGTAGTCGTTTATTACCCATCAGAAGGCTTGACTATCAGTGTGATGATTAATACCCGTTGTCAGGTTTTCATTGAAGAAACTGCCCATTTGTTTGCTCAAGCTTTTAGAAACGAATCTACTCAATTGGCTTTTCCGTCAATCTTGGAGCAGGAAGTTTTGGTGACGAATCGCCTGAATCCAGAGGAAGTGCGACAATCCAATGGCGAATTGATATTGAAGAATGGAGAAGGGAATTTGACAACGGAAATGGATGGGTTTCTACGCTCCAATCCCATTGTTTCCTTGGGAAGTGAAGGGGATTATGCTTTGGTGACTACTCATGGTTTGTTGTATTTGGCATTGGGGAATGAGCCTTTATTGAAGGGTGACATCTACTTGTACGAACAACGAAATGTGGTTGCGCCGAATGAGAAGGAGGCTGGGGTTGTTTTGGAGGGGAGATAAGTAGTGAATTAAAAATTTATTTGGCAAACAGGAAGCTGTATTTCTTTTAAGATAAATCCGTAAGAATCTTTGCAAGAGGATGATTTTTTAACTTTGTTCTTAAATTACTTATTTTTCATTCCTTTTGCTATGACCAATTCCCAATTCATTACCTACGACCTCCAAAACCAGATTGCGACCATCACCATGAACGATGGCGGAAAGAATCTCATGTCTCCCAAAATGCTTGCTGAACTGAACAAAGCCTTAGACCGAGCAGAAAAAGATTCAGCCATTGTCATCATCACAGGTCATGACACTATTTTTAGTGCTGGATTTGATTTGAAGGTTCTCAAATCGGGCGCAAAGAAAGCATACGATATGTTGAATACAGGATTTGCCTTAACGACAAGGCTTCTGTCTTTTCCAACTCCTGTCATCATCGCTTGCAATGGTCATGCGATTGCTATGGGCGTATTCTTATTGCTCTCTGGAGATTATCGAATTGGAGTAGAAGGGCCATTCAAAATGGTCGCCAATGAAGTAGCGATTGGTTTGACAATGCCCGCAACGGCTATTGAAGTTTGTAAGCAGCGACTAAATCCTGCCCATTTTGTTAGAGCTGTCATGCAATCTGAGGAATATTCTCCTGCCACAGCAGTAGAAGCAGGGTTCTTAGATGCTACAGTTGCAACTCAAGAACTATTGGTGCAAAAAGCAATGGCAACAGCGGTTTCCTACACCAAACTGGACATGGACGCTCACTATAGAACAAAATTGAGGGCAAGAAAACACCTCATAAAAGCTCTAAAGAAGGCGAACCGTTTTGACAAGTTTGACATTATCAATCAGGGATTGAGGCAGTTTTTGAAGTCAAAATAACTATTTCAACCATCCAATTACTCCTTCAAAATCCATGCTATTGGATTTCGCGTTGTAAAGATACCTGAAGGTCAATCTTTGCAGTGCCCTAACTTCGGGGTTTGAGCTTGGGTTTTCAATCTTTTCATCCAACTTCTTTATCCTAGCTTCTTCTTTTGGAGGTGAATATTCTTTTAGTAAGGAATTAATGGGAATGTGTAGGTTGTCTCTATCCAAATTTTCAGGCACTATCTCATAAAACGAATTGAAAAATTCTTCATTCAGAAAGAATATTAAATCATCTATCGCTTGTGTAGAATGCTCTGAAAAGGAATCTGATTCCAATTGTTTGTTCAGAAATGAAACCCATCTTTTAAAATTCCCTCTTTTTCTTTGGCTACTGAAAAGCAAAATCATTCTATCCTGCGCTTCTTCAATCGTGTGATTGTCCGTGAAAAATGGTGTTAGGATTTCCTCTGTTTCAATCAGAATGGAACTGATGAGTTTGTAAATAGCGTTAAGAATGGCTATGAGTTCTTCTTTATCATCCCATTTTTCGATTACCGCAATATCTGCCTTCAAGGAATCATTTGTTGAATGATGGATTCTTGAGCAAATCGTCAAAATTACCTCTTTCACTCTATTCTTGTGTATTGCAGTTCCTTCAAAATTTAAGGTGCCGTTTCTTAAATCTTCTTCAATATTATGAAGTCGAGGCCCCTGCATAATCACATCCCGCATCCAAGAACTGTTATTTGTCAGCTTGCTCAATTCTATGATGGCATCATCTATTTTATCATCAGCTATTAATTCTTGAATTTTTGTCGCAAATAGTTTGTTGTCATTTTTGGGAGGTATTACTGCCTTCGTTTCGTAAGAGGTTGTTCCCCAAGACATCCCAGCCTGCAAATGGTCAAAATATTTTTTGTCTGTAACTTGTATTTCATAAGTTGCCTGAACCAATTTTTCTTCATTTACCCAGCATCCATTCCTTTCATAATAAAAATCATCGTAGGAAGAATAATCTTCCAAAGGGAAATTAGCAGTAGCTATCAATTCCACATTTCTGATGAATCTAAAGGTATTTTTATCAACCCACCCTTCATCCAATTCTTGACCTGAAAGAATTTCCTCAGCTATTGTCCCATTTTCTTGTCCACGCAATGAATATGCCTTGTCACATAAAATCCTAAAAAAGAAACTTGGGTCTTTGGGAATAGGTTTATGAGACTTAAAGTGTACATCGTAGTAAACTACAAATACCCTGATTTTTATTTTATGCTCTTCAGGTTTTGTATCCAATATTCGGCATGTTTCATATGCCCCCAGAATAACTTGACAGTTTAGTTATATAGGAAAATTGTTTTGGAAAAATTAGGAAAGAAGAAAAAGGTGTATTCACTTTGTATTTTTTATTCGTCTAAGATAATAGATACCTATGAA
>JBGCDY010001129.1:0-8427 GCA_045105835.1 Chitinophagales bacterium | reverse complement strand
ATGGTATAACCTGTTATGGGGTTGATGGTATGCACAAATTTTTGTCCATTTTTTTCATAAAATTGGAGGTAATTACCCGAAGTGGCGATTCCTTGATTTTGAACCTGAATCACCTCTTCAATCTGTTGGGAAGCACTGCCTGCCACGGGTTTGTTGATGCCTACTGTCCACCATTCGCCACGAGGATTTTTTCCTTTTGCGACCACTTCACCACCTACTTCCACAAAATAATCGGTCAATCCTTTTGAAGCCAAAAAATCACCAATCAAATCCACGCCATATCCTTTCGCAATGGCATTGAAGTCCAATTCTACTCCTTTTTGTTGGCGAACTGCAAAAAAATGCTCTTCATTTTTTTGAAAAACACTGAGTGCTTCAAAATTCACCAATTGCTTCAATGAATCCACAACGGTACTATCCAAATCTGGTTTTTCTTTCTTTGGACCAAAACCCCAATAGTTGACCAAAGGCATGACGGTGGGGTTGAAGTGTTGGTTGGTTTGTTGGTAAATCTCTTTGGAACGCTGGAAAATGGCGGCAAAGGTGGCATCTACTTCAATGGTATCCAGTTCTTTGTTTTTATTGAAGTGAGCGATAACGGATTTGGGATTGTAGGTCGAAACGGAGAAGTCAAATGCTTTGAAGAGGGAATCAATTGCCGTTTGATGGTTTTGTTTTTCGGCATCTATATAGGTGATGGCATAATAGGTGCCCATCGTTTCACCTCGAAATTTGACCGCATTTTGGAGCCTTTCTGCTTTGGGGTCGAGGTTTTGTTTGCAGCTTGTGATGCTGATTAAAATGAGGAGGGAGAGGATTGTGAAGGAGAGTTTCATGCTCGATTATGTTTTTTGAACAGGAAATGCTAAGTGAAAACTCAAATTCAATTACAAATTCAAACGCAAAAACTCTTTGGTTTAGAGTTGGTTAAAAATTCAATTGGTTTGAACTTTCACTTAGCAATTCTTGTGTTATTTTTTCTTGTCAAATAAGCCCAATTTGGTAGCAAATTCTTGCCCGAATTTGCGGATGTCCATACTCGCTTCCTTGTTGTTGGTCGCTCGGTGGAAAGTATCTGCCATGGTCATAAAGGTCTGAAAGAAAAAGTAGTTCATTTCATCTACTTGCATTTCTTTTGTCCATAGGTCGAGACGTTGGGTGATTTTGGCTTCTCCGTCCCAAAGTGCTACCATTGCCGCTTTGCAGGGTTTTGCGCCTTTCACAGGGCTATCGGTTGCATCCCAATCCATTGCTACGGGCATTTTGCCTTCGTTGAGGTGAATTTGTACTTTTATTTCCGTCGAACGGACAATTTTATCTTCTTTTTGCTCTGCCATTGTTGTTGTCATTGATTTAAAATGCAAAGATAAGAGGTTCTTTGACTAAAACTGTGAACTGAGACTACAATAGTCTATCTTTTAGAAAATTAGCGTGCTATATTGCCAATCATTATTCTTTTATGAAATCAGACTATTGTAGTCTTTGGATTCTCCACGGATTTTGTCAGATAAGCAGATAAGAAAGTCTACAGGGCTTTGCATTTGAATAGCTACCTTTGGGGCTGATATTTTTCAGTTTTACATAATCTTGGATATGAAAAACCTTGTATGTCATTTAGGTAATGTGCCTAATGTAACAATCATAACAGCGACTTACAATCGCCAAACTTTATTAAAAACTTGCATTGAATCTGTCATTGCTCAGACCTACACTGATTGGGAATATATTATTGTGGATGATGGTAGTGAAGACAATACTTCAGAGCTGGTGAAAACGTATATGAAAAGAGATAGCCGAATTCGATATGTCAGCCACAGTAACCGTCGCCAACCAATGAGCTTGAATGTAGGGCTAAGAATGGCGGCAGGAACTTATACTTGTTTTTTGGATTCAGATGATTATTTTTTGCCCAACCACATCGAAAGCAGGCTCGGCTATTTGGAGAATCACTCCAGTATTGATTTTGTGTATGGTGGATTGAAGGTGATGGGAAGCGACTATGTGCCTGATGCAAATGACCCGACTAAAAAAATCCATGTGGATGAATGTGCTGGTCTGCATAGCTTTTTTGGTGAGACCTCTATTTATCGAGAAGTAGGAGGGTTTAAAGATATTACGATTGGAGACAATGGGCAGGAACGAGGCATTGGAGTAGACAAACACATGCTCGATAAAATCAAAAAAGGGAGCTATTCTACCAAAAGGTTGACGGAGGACAAATACAGAACTGCCGTTTATGTGAGGACAGAGGATAGCATTACTGTGCAGTTTGAAAAAATATATCAGCTAAATTAGTATCAAAATAAGTACGAAGACAAAAGATTAAAGACTTAAGATAAGCCTTTTTTGTATTCAACGGTTTAGTGAAAATAATACCCGATTACCTTTGATTAGGTGCTTAAAGCACTTCAAATACAAGGGCTTAGCACGGAATACTGTATCTAAATACTTTTGGTTGAATAATAAAAAACCGCCCACATATTGCTACGTGGGCGGTTTTTTGTTTTTGATAATTTTTTACGAAAAAATCAAAGGCTTCATGGATTTTATAACCATCTCACCAATTCCAAATCTTGTTTGTGCGGCAACAAAGAATGCTGTGGCACGATGCGGAATCCATATTCATAGACTCCTGCTTCGGTAGCTTCCACTTCACATTTGAAGGTTGCATGGTTGTTCTTATGCTCGGTCAAAGCCAAATTGCGGGTATGAATCAATTTGAGGTTGTTTTCGTCTTCTCGTTTGAAAAATACGATTTCAACGCCAAAATCTTGAATGTTCAAGTTGTTCAATTTGAAGGTGATAGTGGCATTGAAGGGATCACCCAAAGGAAGTGAATGATTGTCGGTATCATAGACATCCATTGACACTACTTCTAATTGATGCCAAACATTGCGGAGGTTTTGTTTCCAAGCAGCCATGTGTTTTGCTTTGGCAAAATTATCTGCCAATACCAATTGACCTCTGGTGTGAAGCTTGCTGTAGAACCGCTCAAAATAGTGGTCCATCATGCGCTTCATGGTGAAATCAGGAGCTACTTCACCAATGATTTTGCGGATATACGTCACCCAAGATTCCGAAATCCCCTCTTCATTGGTATCGAAGTAAGTGGGAATAATCTCGGTTTCGAGGACATTGTAAATCGTTTCTGCATCCAATTCGTTTTGGAGCTCTTGATTGGTGTAGGTGCGTTTGTCAGTCAATGCCCAACCTGCATCTGGGCGGTAACCTTCTGCCCACCAGCCATCTAAAACACTGAAATTCATTACCCCATTCATTGCCGCTTTCATACCACTGGTACCAGAAGCTTCTTTTGGACGAGTAGGTGTATTCAACCAAACATCTACACCTTGTACCAAAAGCTTGGCAGATTCCATGTGGTAATTTTCCAAAAACAAGATTTTTCCTGCAAATCGAGGGTCTTTGGATACTTCTACAATGTGCTTAATCAAGCCTTGACCACCTTTGTCAGCAGGGTGTGCTTTACCCGAAAAGACAAACAAAACGGGCTTCTCAGGATTGTTGACGATTTTAGCCAAACGATCCAAATTGGAGAATAGAAGGTGCGCACGTTTGTAGGTCGCAAATCGACGAGCAAAACCAAATATGATGGCATTTTCGTTGATGCCATTCAAGACTTCAAAAATAGTTCGTGGATTGTTGCCTTGTCGGGTTAAATCCGTTTGAAGCTTGTGTTTGACATAAGAAAGCAGTTTGCGCTTCAATTTGAGGCGAATTTCCATCAAGTGTTTTGAAGGAACTTCGTCTATTTTTCGCCAATGGTCTTTGTTGGATTGGTCGCCTACCAATTGATTGTTGGTCAATTTTTTGTGTAGTTCTGCCCATTCGTTTGCAATCCAAGTTGGGTAATGCACACTGTTGGTGACATAGCCAATGTGGAGTTCCTCAAAGTTGTAGGCAGGGTAGAGGACGTTGAACATTTTTTGCGAAACGGTTCCGTGTAACTTACTTACTCCGTTTACTTCTTGCGAAAGACGAACTGCCAAGTTACTCATAGAGAAAGACTCATGAATATCGTCTGGGTTTTTCTTGCCCAAAGCCATCAATTGTTCCCAAGTGATGTTCAGTTTGTGGGTGTAGGGGTATATGTAGTTTCTGAGTAGTCCTTCGTGGAAATAATCGTGACCAGCAGGGACGGGTGTGTGTGTGGTGAACAATGCAGATGCACGCACAACTTCGGTAGCTTCTGCAAAAGTCAATCCGTGATTTTGAATCAAATCTTGTAAGCGTTCCAAACCCAAAAAGGCAGCGTGTCCTTCATTGCAGTGAAAAACGTGTGGCTGTACATTTATGGCTCTCAATGCTTTGACCCCTCCAATTCCCAAGAGGATTTCTTGCTTCAATCGGTGTTCATTGTCGCCTCCATACAAGCGATGGGTCAAACTGCGGTCTTCCCAACTGTTTTCGTCAATATCGGTATCAAGCAAGTAGAGTTTGATACGTCCTACATTCAGTTCCCAAACTTTGGCAAATACCAATCGACCAGGCAGTTCGATGGTGATTTTTATCCATTCGTTATTTGCGTTTTTAACGGGCTTAACGGGAAGTTGGGTGAATTTTTGTACAGGGTATTGATCAGATTGATCTCCATGTAAGGAAAGCTCTTGTTGGAAATAGCCATATCGGTACAATAGACCAACAGCTACCATGTCTACGTTCATATCGCTGGCTTCCTTCAAAAAATCACCTGCCAAAACGCCTAAACCTCCAGAGTACAAACGCATGGAGGTATGCAGCCCATATTCCATACAGAAGTAAGAAATTTTGGGAGCATTCTCAGCAGGTTTTTCTTCCATATAAGCTTTAAACTCTGCTGTCACCTCTTGCAGTTTGGTCATAAATACCTCATCTGCCAATAGTTTTTTGGCTTGTTGGATACCAATGCTTTGCAGCAATTCGACAGGATTGTATCGAATAGTTTCCCATTGATCTCCTGCAATGTACTCAAACAACTCAATTGCTTTTTTATTCCACGACCACCAAAGGTTGTGCGCCAAGTCTTTGAGTGATTGAAGCTCTTTGGGTAATTTGGACTCAATGAAAATTCTTTTGAGTTTCAGTTGATTATCTTGTAACTGCCCCAGCATATTGTCTCGGTTTTTTTGTGTTAATTAAGATGTTGGTTGTTTTAGGCAAGCTGCAAAGATAAAGAAGAAATTAAAATTAGTGGCGAATGAAAATTAAAATATGTGAATGATGGAGAGAATTCTGTTTTTACCACGTTTTCTACCGAAGAATCATTTTTTATTAGGTTAAAAAGTAGTCGTAAACACCAAAAAACTTTCCAATGGCAAATACTATGACTGCAATCAAAATGCGCCTGACCCAGATATTGGCATTTGGATAACCTGTTGCAAATGTTGCTCCAAGCCATCCTCCAAAACTCTGACCTATAGCCAACAAAAGCCCATAGGTCCAGTTGACCTGCCCATTCCCAATAAAAATCAATAGAGCGGGTATGCTAAAGACCAAGACAATCAATATTTTGACCCCATTGGCATAACGCAAACTATAACCTGCACCCAAGACCAAGGCTGCCAAAAGCATTACACCAACACCTGCTTGTAAAAATCCTCCATGAACACCAATCAAAAAGAAAATGAAGACATTGAGTGGGCTTTTGACTTTGGTCATGTCTGCAACCGATTCTGCTAGCCATTTTTTTGGCTTGAGTAAAACAAGGCACAATAAAAATATCATCAAAAACCCCATTGCCAAACTCATGGTTTCTTCACTGAGGTTGACTGCAATATTGGAACCAATCAATGCGCCTATAACGGAGGGGATGATCATCCATGCGATTCCCTCTTTCGGAATCATGCCTTTTTTCTGGAAGGTGAATGCTGCAATGGTACTTTGGAAAATAACTCCAACTCTGTTGGTGCCATTGGCAATGCTGGGAGGCAGACCCATCATGACCAATATTGATAAAACAACTGCCGAGCCATTGCCCGCCAATGTGTTGATAAATCCTGCTAAAGCCCCAGCCAATATGACCAAGGGGTACACCCACCAGCTAATGTCCATGAGATTGTTGTTTTAATGAAGTTTGAAATCGGGTTTTTTAAAATCAAGTGCTTGTAAGACAGGCAAATTTTAAGGCTTATTTCTATGAATGACTAAAGGTAAAACATCCTTTTTAAACCTGTAGAAATCTTTATCGTCTAATAATTTTTGTATTAATAATTTTTTTTTACTCATAAACTGCTTTGAAACTGAAACAAAATCGCTTTGAAGCAAGTATATAGTAGTGGGCATAGTCAAGTTTGATCTTATTGCAGTAATTTCGGTACTAATATTGCAACAATAATTGTTGAAAATAGTAGTCAGCTAATTCATTACCAAATGAATTTCTGTTATTTTTGCTTTAGAGTTTAGAATTTGTAACACAAGCCCAAAAAAATAGGCCATTTTATTATACTTTCCCTTGATATTGTTAGTTGTATGATTAGCAATATTCTTGCAGTAGAAATTGAAGAGCAAACATTGATAAAGTAAATATTTGTTTTAATTTATGTTTTTTGTCAGCTTTACTCGACTATTGAAGTATATTTGAACAGCCTACCAAACCTATATTCAAGCCCATTGAATTATATTTTTATTTTTCGCAAAATGGCAATTACGCATGATAAAGAAAGTTTACCCCATTGTAGGCTTATTGCTCTGCTGTCTGCTGTCGTTCGCACAAGGTAAGCAGCCATCCGCTACTCAAATGAAATTTCCTGATTTCCTGAGTGGTGTGAAGTATGCGTATATCGAATTCGGTGAAAAAGACCAGCAGAGAATAGATCAACAAGATGGTGGTATCCTTATTGACCACTTCAAATCATACTTACAAGGTATTGGTTTTGAAGAGATATCGGCTACAACCATCGAAAAGGAGGCAATGCTCTCGAAAATTCCTTCCCTTTGTGAAATGGCAAAAGTTCGATTGAGCTTCAAACCTGCTAAGGGCTACTTCACAGATCATTTCCTTGAATTTTACAGTTGTCTTGGACATACCTTTACTTTTACTTCCCCCGCCGTGGTTAACAATGATGCAGAATTGCTCGCTAATTTGGGGGGGGTCTGGAATCAAATGTATGGACAAGGAATGGGCTATGAAGAACGGTTTCGTTTGAGTTTGCCTACCCGAGCGACCAATTTTACGGAACAAAACATCGAAATGCTTTTTAGCAAACGTGCTGTGGATGATTTGGAGGGAATCTATGAGAAGGTGATGTTGGGCGTTCCAAATCGGAATAAATACAAAATAGGGATTGTGAGAAATCCATCGAATAATTACGAGATAGTATATTTGGGAGGAGCTTCAAACTTTAAGGATTGGAAAAAGGGCGAACAATTGGGTAAAATTTACCCGACAGGTACGACCAATTTCTACAAGGTGAGCTGGTACCATCCTAATAAGGATATGGATGAAAATGTGTATTTGGCGATGGATGGTAAAAATATGTTGCACTTGAGTTTTGCGAGTGACGACGATAACATCTACAAATACCTCAAACTTTCTCCTAAATCAGATCTTATTCCTACCAAAAAACGAGAAATGATTTCGTCAGGTAGTAGCGTGGCCATTTCCCCTGATGGCTATTTGGTGACCAATTACCATGTAGTAGAAGGCGGCAATACGATTGAAGTTCAAATCAAACAGAATGGTTATACTAAGACTTATCAGGCAGTATTAATGATTAGTGATGAGGTGAATGACCTTGCTGTTTTAAAAATAAATGATCCCAGCTTCAAAGAACTCCCCAGCATATCTTTTAGCTTGCGTACTTCTCTTTCGGAGGTAGGTGAGAAAATTTTCACTTTGGGTTTTCCACTTACATCGACGATGGGAACGGATGTGAAACTAACGGATGGAATCATCAGCTCCAAAACGGGCTACAAAGGAGATGTATCTACCTATCAAGTTTCTGCCCCTGTGCAGCCTGGTAGCAGTGGTGGTCCTTTGTTTGATATGGAAGGAAATTTGGTGGGAATCATCAAAGCCAAACATTCTAAGGCTGAAAATGCTACTTATGCAGTAAAGTCTCGCAATGTGTTGAATCTAATAGAATTACTTCCCAATAAGGTTGTTTTGCCTCAAATGGGAGACTTGAAGGGAATGTCGCTTCAAGATCAAGTGAAGGATTTACAACGATTTGTTTTTTGGGTGAAGGTGTACTAAGAAATGAAAATTGAAATGAGAATGAAAATAAAAAAGGATTTCAATATTCATTCTTTATGTCTTAAGTTTCGGTAACTTTAAACAGGGAAAATCAAATTAGCCTATTGTTGCAATGGCAATTAGTGTTCTTTAAGCCTTTATTGCTAATGATTTGGGGTTCGTTGAAACAATAGCGTTAATGAGTTTTACAAATTTGACATAATTTTATTTTTAATAAATTTACTGTCAATCATTTA
>JBGCDY010001128.1:0-2851 GCA_045105835.1 Chitinophagales bacterium | reverse complement strand
TCTTGACAATTTACCCATACCCTAATTTCGCTGTCATAGATATTCAAACGAAGGGTTGCTGCATTGGGGTCGATGTTTTCCCAGCCACCGTCAAGTGTTGCAATGAGTTTTTCGGCGGCAGCCTTGACTTCCGCATCTGGATCTTTCACAAAGAACTGGCGGTAAATACTCTTAGGCCCACCATCTTCATAGACTTCTTCCACAATCACATCAATCCCTACGACTTGCCAATCTTCCATAATTGGTCGCACACGTAGTTTGGTATTCAACCCATTATCAACCCATTCTACCAATTGAGTACCATCATCTGATTTCAGGTTTTCAACCTTGTACTCTCCAAGAGCTTTGGTCTTGTTGTTCTTTTTGTAGAGTTTATACGGTTGGCAATACAATTCATTGTCTTTTTGGTAGATGTTGAAACGTGGAATTTTCATATCTTCTTCCCACTCATTCAACCATGCGCCCTCCAAAGTCCAAGGGTCAAAGCTAGGCCCTATAAGCAGGTCGTTTACCTTTCTGTTTTCTCTATGCAATACATCTATCGCTACTCCAGTCCAAGAACCATTTGGGTCAATAATAATAGAATAAACCCTAATTTGCTGACCCGCAGGAGTATTCATGGGCATAATCATGCACTGCGCTTCCATTAATTTGGTCTCATAGCACATCAATTTTTCTGAAAGCGTTAACTTTACTACTTCAAAGGGGAATTCGTTGCCATTTAGGTCAAAGTAAGGTAGGCTTCGATAGGTATTGACAATGGTTTTGCTGATTTCCATTCTGGAAATTCGCTTGGTTACAGTATCATTATTTACCCATGTTCCTGCAATATCGAAAAATTGGGAGCTCCCAACGTATTCATTTTGGGCAGTAATGGTAGGATGAGTTGACACTACAACAAATAGTATGGATAGTAAATAAGTAAATCTAATCATGTTTTCGCAGCTTTTTGGGAATAGCTTAGTCAAAATAATTGTAAAAAACCGATGCAAGATACAATCTTTGCATTGAGTAACATAAATAGCTTTAGGCAAGGTTGGGAAATTTTACTTTTCTGTGTAGTGATTTTTGAAGATTACTAAATTAACGCTTTTTCTGGACATTCTGTTTTACTTTTGTGCCTTTTACTTCATTTCAGTTCAAAAACTATAAAGAGCATTATTTTTTGAATTATTTACTAAGCTGTTAATTATAGAACTTACCAAAAAATGTTCCATACTTTAGCAGGAGTAAATCACAAGATTTTTTAACAAAAAAGTAGGGTCTTTTACAGAGCTGTATTGCAGCAAAATAACAAGAAAGACCATAGCACAAACCCTCATTTCAAGAATTATTGAAGTAATTCCAAGTATTATTGATTTGTGTTTTTGAGGTCAAATAAGGTGCTTTTCCATAAAAACGTTTAAAAACGATAAACTTAATGAATAAATTATATACCTTTTTTGCTACTGGATTTTATTCTGGTTATGCCCCAAAAGCACCTGGTACAGCAGGAAGTCTTTTGGCTGCGGTATTGCTTGGGTTAGCAGCCTACTTTGTACCTCAATGGGTCAATACTTATTCTTTAATTGCAGTTATTTTGCTCTTTTTTATCATTGGAGTCATAGCAGCCGATCAATTAGAAGAGACACTTGGCAAAGACCCAGGTTGCATTGTCATTGACGAATTTGTGGGGATGTGGATTACACTCCTATTTCTACCTATAAATTGGTTCACCCTCCTAATTGGCTTCGTCTTGTTTCGCTTTTTTGACATCCTAAAACCTCTTTTCATTGGCACGATTGACCAAAAAGTAAAAGGCGGCTGGGGCGTAATGCTCGATGATGTACTGGCAGGAGTTTACGCCAATATTTGCTTGCAGGTAATTGTGTGGGCTATGGCTTAAGAGCGAACGAAAATTAAAATAAGATTCAAAAACACAAAACATGAACAAATCCAACGAATCCTTACGCATCACCCTTATCCAAAGTCCGCTTGTATGGGAAAACGTTGATGCCAATCTCCAACATTTTGACCAAGTCCTCAGCTCACTCCAAAACCCAACTGACTTGATAGTTCTTCCTGAAATGTTCAATACAGGGTTTACCATGAATGCGGCACAAGTAGCCGAGAAGATGGGAGGAAAAACACATCTTTGGTTGCAAAAAAAGGCGAAGGAACTACAAGCAGTCATTACGGGCAGCATCGTCATTGAAGAAGACGGACAGTACTTCAATCGTTTGATTTGGATGATGTCTAATGGTGATTTCCATACCTACGACAAACGCCATCTTTTCAGAATGGCAAAAGAACACGAAACCTATACAGCAGGTAATCAGCGGTTGATTATCCAATACAAGGGTTGGAATATTTGCCCTTTGGTTTGCTACGATTTGCGCTTTCCTGTTTGGAGTCGAAATGTAGGAAATGAATACGATTTGCTGATTTATGTAGCCAATTGGCCCAAAGTAAGAAATTATGTTTGGTCGGGTTTATTGCAGGCAAGAGCAATGGAAAACTTGGCTTATGTAGCTGGCGTAAATAGAGTTGGAGAAGATGCTAAGGATTTTGCCTATTCTGGTGACAGCACCTTGGTTGACTTTGCGGGAAAACCTATTTGGGCTTCTTCTGAGCAACAGGGAATGTATACCCATGAATTGTCCAAAACTGATTTGGAGCAGTTTCGAAGTCGATTTCCAGCATGGATGGATGCAGATAAATTCGACATAATTCGGTAACGGCGACTTCAGTCGCTGACACAAACCACAAGGTTTATTTGCTTTGATTAGTGGACTAAATCAAAGGTTGTACTATTTTTTTCAAACCAAACCCTTTGTCACAGTATATCTTCGGTGCTTAAAACCGCCGTTAC
>JBGCDY010001127.1:0-1941 GCA_045105835.1 Chitinophagales bacterium | reverse complement strand
GTATCTCCTTTGGTCACTACAACACCTTCAATTTTTTTAGTTCTATACCCTATATAAGAGCAATGGACTCCATAAACTCCTTCTGGAATATAATGAATCGTATAAACACCATCAAAATCGCTTGTTGCTCCTCCTCTAATTAATGCACCATTTACCTCAATGGTTGCATTCACAAAAGGAAGCGTTTCGCCTGTTTCTGCATCGGTCACCGTTCCACTAATTGCTCCAAAATCTGTTTGGGCTTGAATAGGAAGGTTTAGGGCAAATAAGTTGAAGGCGATAGCAATGAATAGAGTAGGTAAGTTGTTCTGCATATTGATAAAGTTGTTGTGGATGATGGGACAAAAATCATTGAAAAGAGTAGCTTTTGCAAATACATTTGAAGGGCTTTATCATATTGGAATTATGGAAATATTTGTAAATTGTGAATTGTCAGATAAGAAACAAACGGTGTTTAACTCTTTGTTAATCTACTGTTTACTTGCAGTTTGTTTTTGCAGACAAAAAAAAGGGTAAATCGCTTAAAGACTTTAATTAATGAGTGCGCTAAACAATTTCCCCTTCATCGAATGTTATTGCATTGTTTTCCTACTAAATAAACAGAACTACAAAAATACATGACATCCAATCCGACCACTTTACCTCTTGTGAATACTGAAAAACACCTACTGGACTTTGAACAGACAGGCTATTTTTCGGGACTAATTGTGGATTATCTATCTGGAAAAGAATCGCTTAGAGAATTTTATAAATACCCTTTTGAATTGGCTGCCTTTGCAGAAGTGATTGAGAATACTGCTGCAAAATCCTACGATAGGGAAAACCTTCAAAAGGTATTTGAAAAACAATACGCAGATTTACCCCATACTTCAGCAGTTGCCAAGAACATTGCTTCAATTGCGGACTCCAATACCTTTACCGTCATTACAGGACATCAAACCAACTTGTTTACAGGCCCTTTGTATTTTGTCCACAAAATATTGAGTGTAATAGTATTGTCGGAGCAGTTGAACGAAACTTATCCTGATGCCTACATTGTGCCCGTTTATTGGATGGGAAGTGAAGACCACGATTTTGCGGAAATCAACCACACCAATCTATTTGGTAAAAAATTGGTTTGGGAAGATGCAAAAGGGAAGGACTCGGCAATGGGGCGCATTTCAACGGAGAGTCTGCAAAGCGTTTTTGGGGAATTGAAGGCGATTTTGGGAGATAGTGAGCATGCCGTCGCAACGCTTGAACTCATCAAAAGGGCATATATAGAGCAGCCAACTTTGGGAAAAGCGACTCAGTTTATCGTGAATGAGTTATTTGGAAAATATGGTTTATTGGTCATTGACCAAGACGATGCAGATTTGCGGAAGACCTTTGTGCCGATTATTGAAGAAGAGTTGTTGAAGCGACCTTCAAAGGATTTGGTGGAGGCAACGAATGTTAAATTAGAGGCAAAAGACTATCACGGTCAAGCCTTTGCGAGAGACATCAATTTCTTTTATTTGACGGATGAACTGCGACAGCGAATTGAATGGAATGAAGATGAATCTATTTTTGAAGTCGTAGACACAGCCGTTCGTTTTACTGAGCCTCAAATTTTGGCGGAGGTGAAGGCGCATCCCGAAAGGTTTAGCCCAAATGTTATCTTGCGACCTGTTTACCAACAAAAAACCATACCTTGTTTGGCCTATATTGGCGGTGGGGGAGAGCTGGCATATTGGATGCAATTGCAGCGTGTTTTTGACCATTATGGAGTGAATTACCCGATGTTAGTTTTGCGAAATTCGGTTTTGTGTGTAGATAAGAGGAATGCCAAACGCATGGAAAAATCGGGCGTGGATGTGGTCAATTTGTTTCGAAATACGGAAAAATTGGTCGTGGAATATGTACGAGAAAATTCTGAAAACCAACTGAATGTTTATGCTGAAAAACAAAAGGTGGAATGTG
>JBGCDY010001126.1:0-2676 GCA_045105835.1 Chitinophagales bacterium | reverse complement strand
TATATTTGACCATTTTTAGATAAATAAGTAGATTCGTAATCTGATAATAATTGAGCAAAGCTTTCTTTACTATGCCCTGTTGCATCTTTAAATTGGCGATTTGTAGTTATTCTTCGGTAATCCATTATTTATACTTTTTTCGCAATCTACACAAATTATTGAACATCATAGACGAACAAGTCTAATAATCAGTTCAATGCAACGGTTACTATTCTCCCGATAACCTCTAATGTGAGTAAATTGTACCCTTTTGAGGTTTTATTGAACAAAGGGGAAGTAGGTCTGCCAAAACGTTCAAAAGTGAGAACAGACCAAATTAGAACCATCGACAAAAGCAGATTAATTAGAAGACTTGGTAGTCTTAAAAGGGAGAAAATGGAAGATGTTACAAAAGCAATGAAAATTCATTTGGCGATCTAACTTTCACCTCACCATCAACCTTTCACTTCTCCATATATTCCCATCAGGGTACCTCAAAAAATAGATACCCGATGGAAATGTACTTACAGAAAAGCTTATTTTTTCGTTTAATTGTTTGAAGTGCAAAAGTATTTTGCCTGCAAAATTGGTGATAAACAATTCTTCAATAGGTGTCTGGACTTCAATATTTACCAAGTCACTTGCAGGGTTGGGATAGAATCGAAGTGGTGTGTGTGCATTTTGGACTTTAATTGATTTTTTGAAGCTCACTTGTTCTGCAATTTGACTTTCTTCAAAGACTTTTGTTTTCTCTTCATTCGCCATTGAAGGGTCTTCAAAATAAGCAGGTGATTTGAGGACTTGATGGGGGATGATTTTATATTCGGCAGGTTTTTCTTCTAAACACCAAACTTTACAATCTTCTCCATAATAAGGAGGTGTAGTATTACAATGGGTAGCTACTACTTTTGCGAACTTTTTTATTGCAGGCTTCACCATCACACTATCCTTAACCGTTTCAAAAACAGGAGGGTGATAAATGAGTTTTTTCGCCGCTTGTTTTAGAACTTGGTGGGTAATCGTTTTATATTGAGGCGGAACTTCTCGTATTCGCCACATTCTAAAATCAGGCGGACAAGGTGAAATACAACAATCAGGCATTCCATCTTTAACCCACTTAGTAGTTGAAGGCTTCATCATCACCTTCTCACTAACCGTCTCAAAAACAGGAGGCAAAAAAATGTATTGAACATTTGAATCTGTTTGAGCCATTGAAGGAAAATAGAGAAAAAGGGAAAATAAAATGGAGAATAGCCTTTGCATGGTTTTGAAGCTTTTAATAGGTGCAATTTAGTATTCATTTTGATTTCTCCCAACTTTTAAAAGCTCATTAACAAAGCATTAACAATCCATTCACATTTCCTTACTTCAATGTCAAATTTGGTTTTTACCCTCACAAAGAATAACTTCGCATGAACAAAATTTCGAACAAAAACTTATAGATGGAAAGGAACTTGGTTTAACGAAAACCAACCAAAAATCTATAGAATACAAAAGCATCAAAAAGAATCCATAGATATGCAGGACAAACTCCAAAAACTTCAATCCAAAATTGCCCAAGCCCAATTGGGGGGTGGTGAAAATCGCATTGTCAAACAACACGCCAAAGGCAAACTAACCGCCAGAGAACGAATCGAATTGTTGATGGATGAAGGCAGTTTTGAAGAAATTGGGATGTTGGTGACACATCGTTCCAAAGATTTCGGAATGGAGAAGCAAAAGTTTTTGGGAGATGGTGTCGTGACGGGATATGGTACGATAAATGGGCGATTGGTCTATGTTTTTTCACAAGATTTTACTGTATTTGGCGGTTCTCTTTCCGAAACTCATGCCGAAAAAATTTGCAAAATCATGGATTTGGCAATGCAAAACGGCGCGCCTTTGATTGGGATGAATGATTCTGGTGGAGCGAGAATTCAGGAAGGCGTAAACTCTTTGGGAGGTTATGCGGATATTTTCTTGCGGAATACGATGTCTTCGGGAGTCATTCCCCAGCTTTCGGCTATCATGGGCCCTTGTGCGGGTGGTGCGGTCTATTCGCCTGCCATTACCGACTTCATTCTCATGGTCGAAAACAGTTCCTACATGTATGTGACGGGCCCCAATGTGGTCAAAACCGTCACACATGAAACGGTGACACACGACGAATTGGGCGGTGCCAATACACATGCTACTAAGTCGGGAGTCACGCATTTTGCCTGTGCCAACGAAGTAGTTTGTATCAATACGGTCAAACAACTGTTGAGTTATATGCCGCAAAACTGTGAGGAAGATGCGCCTGTTTACCCCTACGAAGTTCAAAAAGACGAAACCCGTCCACAATTAGCTGGCTTGTTGCCAGAATCTCCCAACCAACCTTATGATATGCGAGAAGTCATTGAAGGAGTGGTAGATGGTGATTCGTTTTTGGAAGTGCATAAAGGTTATGCCGAAAACATGGTGGTGGGTTTTGCACGGATTGCAGGACGAAGCATTGGAGTTGTGGCAAATCAACCTGCTTATTTGGCGGGTGTTTTGGACATCAATTCTTCCAAAAAAGGCGCAAGGTTTGTGCGTTTTTGTGATGCCTTCAATATCCCACTTTTGGTCTTGGTGGATGTACCTGGTTTTTTGCCTGGTACCGACCAAGAATGGAATGGAATCATCACCAATGGTGCAAAATTGCTCTATGCTTTCAGTGAAGCGACTGTCCCCAAA
>JBGCDY010001125.1:0-4022 GCA_045105835.1 Chitinophagales bacterium | reverse complement strand
ATTTGAATGCTTTGAAGGTATTCATGTTTTATATATGCATGATAAACAGAGTGCTGTGTTGAATTTGAAAGAACGACATCGACTCATTATTAATCTGCTTGGTGAGAGGTATTTAAGGTATTACACCTAATTATTTTTTTTTGGATATTTGGGTGCGAAAGATAAGTTGAAGAGCATTTTGAAGAGTTTGTTCCTTTAGCATCTGATTTGTTTTTTCCATAGTTGCTATTTTGAAGCCCAACTACACACAAATATAAACAAACTATTTCGAGTGTTTTGAAGGAATTTTTCATCATTTCCTCCAAACAAAAAATGGACAGCTCTCACAAGAGAACCATCCATTTTCAACTATTTATTATTCATTCTAAGCTATCGAATCAAGGTCACATTCCCCCTCAACAAATCCTGCTCACCACTCAAATAAGTTACCAAGACATAATAAGGGTAGGCTCCAATATCGAGTTTTTGGTTCTTATAGGTTCCGTCCCAAGCATCCTCCAATCTCGCAGTTTGGAAAATGCGCTCACCAAAGCGGTTGAATATCTGAAAATCAATCTCGGCAATGTTTTGTCCCACCACAAAAAAGCGGTCGTTCACGCCATCTCCATTTGGAGAAAAAGCATTGGGCACCATTGCTTGTTCATTGCTTTCCACACGCACCGACACCCCTGTTGCAGCCGTACAGCCATACTCATCCGTCACAATGACCGAATAATTCGTGTTTTGAAGCGGTGAAGCTATCAAAACCTCACAGTTTTCACACAACAATTCATCCGTTGAAGCCGACCAAGTATACTGAATGTTTTCGCCAATGGTAGCCGAAATTTCCGCAGGAATGTCCACACTTTCCCCCAAGCCAATCATCAAATCCTCAATCGTTTCTACCGCCATATCCGAAATCGTAAGGCTCAAACTTGTGCTTCCATCACATATCGAAGGGTCATTAGACACCGCCAAAAGTTCGACATCATACATACCCGTCGAGTCAAAAATCATCACAAAAGGTTCTGCACCAATATGCTCTGCAATCGCTTCGCCACTCTCTGTATCAATGAATGTCCATATATAGGAAATGTTTTCAGCCACGCCACTCGCCAAACTGAACTCAATCTCTTCTCCCACACATCCATCTGAAGTCGTAGCCGTAAAACTACTTTCAGCAGGAATCTGCAAACTCAAATTGAAGGCTGTCGGTGAACTAATACAAGTGCTGTCCGACTCATTGACCGCCACTGCAAAATAACTTCCAGGTTCGTCCGTCAAATACTCTGGACCTGTTGCCAATAAATTACCATTTTGAGGCGCATCGTACCATTTGATGAGGGTATTTGCCAAAGCCGTCAAAACAAAATCCACAGGCTCTCCCGAACAAGTTACCGCAGATTGAGGGCTCACAGGAACAGGTGCATCAGGAGGCGTACAGGTTTCGGTACAATCCAATGCGGTCAATGTCACCGCCACTCTTTCACTCACACATTCACCCACCAAATCCACAATTTCTGCAAAATAAGTTCCTGCTGTTGAAGGGGTAAAAGAAGCTCCTGTTGCCAGCGAACTTCCACCCGTTTGGGCATTGTACCAGTGCACTTCAAAACCAGCTGTTGCAGCATCCACCGAAATAGGCGTTGGTGTTTCGTCACTACAAAAACTATTGTTCGTTGCTCCCGTTGGAGGATTCACCGTTGGGCAATCGCATTGCACAGGACCAAAAATCGCATTGACCGAGCAGCCCGCTTCATCCGTTGCCGAAATACTGATGCTCGTTCCTTCTTCAATTCCCACCGCTTCATAATTTCCACCACCATTGTCATTCACCGTTGCAGTTCCTGCATTGATACTGAATGCTCCTGTTCCTCCATTGAGGCTGAAACTCAAATCATAAGTCGTTCCATCAGTCGAACAATTGCTCCCCATTTCGGTCAGGGTAATTTCGGGATTCTCCGATAAAGTCACCGCTATTCGCCCTTCGCTTTTACAAGCACTACCCGTCTCGAAAGTTTCGGCATAGTAAGTACCTGCTGCTGTTGGCGTAAATACAGCTCCTGAACCCACCGAAAAACCACCGACTTCACTCGTAAACCAACGAACATCGAAACCCGCTCCTGGGAAGTCCACCGAAATAGGTGCAGACGTTTCACCAAAACAAATCGCATTGTTTTGTGGATTACTCGGCAAAGGCACAACGTCACAGTCACAGTCAATCGGCCCCAATAATTCTTGTGCATTGCAGCCCACTTCATCCGTTGCCATCGAAAGCACAATACTCCCCACTGGCACAGAACGAATCACATAATTTCCATTGCCCAAATCATCCACCGTTTGACCACCAGCCGAGAAAGTCACGACACCTGTTCCACCACTCACATTGACCTCCAAATCGAAGGTACTCAAATCAGGCGAACAAGTCGCACTGCCTTCTGTAATCACGATTTCAGGAAATTGGGTCAAGGTGACAGCCGTTCGAGGCGTACTCGTACAGCCACTTCCAATTTGCTCCAATTCTGCATAATAGACACCGCCCATTGAAGGAATAAAACCCGTTTCATTACTCACCAAGTTTCCACCAAATTCAGCATCGTACCAACGCACATTGTAGCCTACTGGTGGTGCATCAACAGAAATCATTGTTGGATTTTCATCCGCACAATAAGAATTGTCACTTTCACCCGTTGGCGAAGCAATGTCTTCCGCACAATCACATACAGGAGCTTCAAAAATAGCCGTTTCAGCACAAGTATTTCCGTCTGTTGCCACAAGGCTGACACTGTTATTGGCTTCAATCCCTACAATCGTAAAGCTGCCTCCGCCATTGTTTTGCACCGAATAAGGCGCAGCATCCAAACTAAAGTTGCCCACGCCCCCACTTACATTCACATCTATACTGTAAGTCGTCAAATCTGCCGAACAATCGCTGTTTCCTTGTGTCACCACAATAGGAGTACCTTCTGTCAGTTCTACTTCAATTCGACTGCTCACACAAGCCGAAGCTGTTTCTACCATTTCGGCATAATAAGTACCTGCCGATGGCGGCAAAATGCTTGCACCCGTTCCGACCAGGTTGCCCCCAAAAGGAGCATCAAACCAACGAATCGAAAAACCCGAAGCCGCCGCATTCACTGCAATAGGCGTTGGATTCCCTCCAAAACAAAATACATTGGATTGTGGATTGCTCGGAGGATTGACCACCTCACAGTCACAATTTACCGCTTCAAAATCAGCCATTGCGATACAACCTTCTGCATCCCTTACGGTAGCACTTGCAGCTGTTCCCGAAGGAATCGAGCGAATTGTGAAAGTATTGGCACTATTCTGAACGACTTCCAAGCCATTTGCAGTCAGCTCCAAACCACCACTTCCGCCATTGACGGTTACCGTCAAATCGTAAGTCGTCAAATCTGTTGAACAGCTTGAAACTCCTTGTGTCAAAGTGATTTGAGGTAGTTCCTCCAATGTAGCCGCCACACGATTACTCGTACATCCACTTCCATTGTCCACATTTTCGGCATAGTAAGTACCTGCTGTTGAGGGCGTAAAAACGGGGCTGGTGCTCAAAACCGTACCTCCAAATGGAGTGGCATACCAACGAATCGAAAAACCAGTGAAAGGCGCAGCCACACTAATCGAATTTGGATTTTCTCCAAAACAAAATACATTGTTGCTTGGCTGCACAGGCGGATTCACCGTTGGACAGTCACAATTTGGTGCTTCAAAACTTGCCACTTCTTCACAGCCATTCACATCTCTCGCCGTTACGCTCACATTTGTTCCTGCTGGAATGTCACGAACCGTAAAGTTCCCCAAGCCATTGTTCGCCACCACAAAACCCGAACTCGTCAAAGTCAAACTTCCTTCGCCTCCACTCAATTGTACATTCAGGTCATAAGTCGTCAAATCTGCCGAACACGCTTTGCCGCCTTCTTCAATCACGATGGGGTTGCTTTGGGTCAATTGTACAGGAATTCGGCTACTGGCACAACCAGTCACATTGTCCACTATTTCAGCATAGTAAGTCCCCGCACTTG
>JBGCDY010001124.1:0-7508 GCA_045105835.1 Chitinophagales bacterium | reverse complement strand
CATTCAGGTCTTGATTTTTGGTTCTTTTTATCAAGAAAAAGAACAGGTAATACAAGCCCCTCAGCACTTGTTGAATAGTAATGTTTATTTTTTTAAGGTTGTTGATTTTCTTTACAATTGAGAATTTTTAAAGCAAAACTTCAAAAGTCTAAACTGGAATTTGTTGACCATTATTTACCATCTAATCTTATACGCCTCTTTGTGACAAATACCGCTCAACGGTATCGACAATTAATTTGGTTTGGGTATCAATTTCGATGTTTACCAAGTCACCCACTTTTTTGTTATTGAAGGTCGTTTGGCGAATTGTTTCGGGAATGAAATGCACTCGGAAAGTGCCCTCTGGTGTAGCATCATTGACGGTTAGGCTGGCACCATTGACGGCAATGAATCCTTTGGAAACAATGTATTTCATCCATTTGGGCGTACATTGAAATTCCATCATCCAGTTGTTTTCGGAGGCTTCACTCGCCACGATTTTTGCCGTTCCTTCTATGTGTCCCGAAATGATGTGTCCTCCTACTTCTGCGCCTTGTTTGGCAGACCGTTCGATATTCACAAAATCGCCTGTATTGACACTTCCGAGCGTTGTTGTTTTTAGTGTTTCTTGCATGGCATCAAAACTAACGGATTGGTCTTGAATGGATGTCACTGTCATACAAACGCCGTCAATAGATACGCTTGCGCCAATTTGAAGCTCTTCGAGTAAGGATTCAAAATTGATATGGAAGGTGTGTAGCCCTTGTTTTTTTTCTACATTGGAGACTTCAAAAGTAGCTTGTACGATTCCTGTGTACATAATGGTTGGATTTAATTTTTCAAAGTGAATTTACTCAATAGTCCGTGTGATTTTATTGAACACAGAGGCACTAAGGCACAGAGTTTTGATTGCCAAACAGTTATTGAAAAAAACATTTTTTTCTAAACAATTGACGACTAAATTATTGTGGTTTTGCACGGACTATTGTTTACTACAAACTAAGCTTGTACGAAGTTTTGAATGAATAGATAAAAACGCCCTGAAAGGGCGCAAGCCTGTGTTTTATCTCTGCTTACGCCCTTTCAGGGCTAATAGATTTTTTCATTAATAACACAAGGCTTTGCCCCGTGCTATTGCTTGCGCTCTTTCAGGGCTATACAGTTCAATGGAAAAACTTCGTACAGACTTAACTACAAACCATTATTAACCACCAAAGCACAAAGATTGTTGTTATTTTTTAGATTAGGGAAGAATTTGGAAGAGAAAAATGCTTGGTTTGTAGCATCCTTTATTTTTTTGAAGCAAAAGAAAATCCAGTTACCAATTCAAATGACGAAATACTCGATGAGGCTTCATTTCCGAAAATCTCTTTATTTAAAATATTTGTCAATCCTTTTTTCAACCTAAATTCCAAGTACCATAAAGCATCAATTTGAACGGGGGCTTTTTTTCTGGACTCTCCTACTTTCATGGAGATGCCCAACGAAGAGGACACCAGTAGGTTTGTTCTATTGAAGAATGCTGTCTCTTTGAGATTTGACAACCTATCGTCCTCTTTATTGTAGGTGCTTCCATAATTCCAGAGAAGGTAGGAGATTTCGGGACCAAATGAGAAGTAGGCTGAGTTGTTGAAGTAATATTTGGGATGTAGGGCGAGGTTTATAAATGCAGAAGTGGATTTGACTTCTGTGGTGTTTCCAATAGGGTTTGGTAATACTACCCTATTGCCTGACATTCCGACATTTGGAAAGATATTGATAGCCCATTTGGAACTTATTCGTTTCTGTATTTGTATTCCTCCCATTGGATAAAAAATCCTCTTGACTTCGCCTTGTCCTGTTTCGTCTATTTTAAAACCAGAGTTTCCAGCACCTAATGATAGGTTGACCATGAAGTTTCTGTTCTGTCCAGCCACTTCACTTGAAGCAAAAGTCGATATCAAAACAAAAATCAATGCTTTTAAAAAATTACTTTTCATTTCCTGTATGATTAGCTGAACGAAATTGATTTGGAGAAGAAAACCTATTTATGCTGATGGATTCCTCTCTATTGTAAATATAAGCATATTTCGTTTTGGGGCAAAAAAAGCATTGAACAATCCTTTGGTTTTGCAATGGTGAATAGAGTTAAAAGAAAGTATTTGTGGAGTTTTAAACATCGTTTTTGCAGTGAAAAACCTGAAAATAACAAGGGGCTAGCAGACAAGTATCTAAATGGCAATAGTCAAAGTAAAATGTTTATAAAAAAGAAAGTAATATGAATGCGAAATGTAAGAAATGTCAATGGGGAATTATTGAGCTGAATTTGTCAGAAGAACAAAAACTTGAAATTTTGGGGCTTATAAACCAAGATTTGAAGATGTTTGCAATCAAAAAATTATATCAAGAGTTGAATATAAGTCTGAAAGACGCTAAAGGAATTGTTCTACATCTAAACAAAGACTTTGGAAAGTGTATAAGGTGTAATTTTGATGAATTAAGTGAAGAAAATATTGAATGTCCAAAGTGTAAAGCCTTCAGTTACAATTTGAAGGTAGATGTTCCATTCAATATGGAATTCTGTTCAATTTTAGAACACAGCTTAAATTTTGAAGAATTAGAGGACGAAGGTGTAAAAGGTTTTTGGTGTGATGGAATTGACCACATGCCAAGAGATATGAAGAGTTTATCACGAGCCAATTTGGAGGAAAATAAACTAATCAAAACAAAAGCTTGGATAGGAAAAGACGGTCAAGGTGAGTATGAAATGACCATAAATTTGGGGGGGCAATCAATAGAAAATTATCAACTAAATAGGAGCTTGGTCAATTGTATTCCTGATAATAACTTCAAAGAATGGGTAATAATCGAACCTGAGAAGAAAGAAATACAAGTTTTTTTGAAGTAGCTGAAAATCAAGAAACAGAGAAGAATAAACAGACCAAAATCGAGTAGGATTCCCATAGGAAATTTACCTATGGGAATCCCTCTTAGACCACACACAAGAAGCACATACACATGGTGGTTGCTTTTCCTCTCCGAAAATGCTCTTTTCACCATTTGGGGATTTTTGTACTTTGGTTCTCTGACAAAACCTGTACAGTAGATTAGTAAAAGGTCAAGATCTGTTCATGCCATACAGCAATGAATGACCAAATAATTCCTTATCCAATTTTCTATTGGACAATCATTCCCTTTGCAGAAAACTGACCATTGACCCATAATTGTAGAGTGTAAAAACCTGTTGATAAATTTGTAACATCCATCCTTTGCTGAAAAACTCCTGCGGGTAATTGACCCAAATCCAAGCTCAATTGAATTTGCCCGAGGCTGTTGTAAACAAAAGCCTTTACTTCTGAACTTTCGTCGAGGGTAAAATCAAGAGTCGTGTAATCGCTGGCAGGATTGGGATAGGTTGAGAAGTTGGTAGTCAATTCAAAGTCTGATTCGATAGAAGTTGCAGTTCCTGTGTCATAAGAGAATACACCGTAGCGACTACTTGCCCACCACAAAGTGCCTTCGTCATCAAATTGAACCATTGCAGCGTGAGAAGAGAACTTGTTTGGAACATCTTCAATAAGCAAGTCTTCAAATTCGCCGTCAAACCAAGTCGTCACTCCATATTGGTGAGAAAAATAGGTCTTTCCTGTGACATCGCTTTGGATGGAATGGACAGAATAACTTGCCATTTGGTCAATATTTCCTTCAAATGGATTTGTCCAAGTTGTACCATCAAATTTTATCGCTCCTACTACATCATGAGGAATCCACACATTGCCATTCACATCAAAATGAAAATCACCAGAAGGTTTCTCAATCGCTGGATAATCAGTACCCGTATAAGTCGTCCAATTGCCATCAATAGATACCTTGTGAATGATATTTACCTCATGTTCTGCTATCCATAGATTGTCATTGGCATCTACTCCATGACTTGCAATATACATGGCAGATAGTGGCGAATTGTCAACATTGTAGTCGCTAACCACGCCATTGTCTATCAAGTAAATTCTGTCGGAAGATCGAACATAAATCATTCCTTTAGAATCAATCGCAAAACTTCTGCAAGGATTCAACTCATTGAGCATCCATTTATTGCCATCGTAATGATACAGCCCTCTAGCAGATGCCAACCAAATATCATTTTCTGCAAAAACAAGGATATCACTGAAAGATTCAAAAGGCATGGCGAAAGAGGGTAAGGATAGGAAAGACCAGTTTCCATTGGGAGACCAAACAGCAATATTCCCATTAGAGTGATTCATAAAATACATCTTCCCATTTTCCCCTTTGTGGATTACAGAAATACCATTTTTTTCTAGCGTGTGCTGAGAGATGGTGGTAGATTGAATGTCTCCATCGTCATTCACAGAAAGATGTATATTGCTATTCATCCAGCGATTGCCCCGTTCGTCAATATAGAAATAGTCGATTTTGCCGTCAAACGCTTCTGTTTGCTCATCCACTTCTGGTATCCAAGCATTGTCCACAAACTTAAAAATACCATTGTATCGGGTATTGAAGTAAATGCTTCCATCTAAGTCTTCTGTGAACTTAACTACTTGTGAGCCATTGAGGTCGCTGCTAAAGTTGTACTCCTGCCACGATTCGCCATCAAAACGACCGATTTTATCAAGATCCCCTGCAAGAAATAGGTCTCCCGAATTGCTGAAAAAGAGGTCTGCTCCAAGGTAGGCAGAGAGCTGAGTCCCCTCAGAAATACTCGTCCATTCTTCATCTACAAATTTGTAGACCATGTTTGAGGCCATAAAAACTTCTCCTTCCGAATTTATTTCAAGATCCCAAGCCTCAAAAAAGTTAACGTCTATTTCATCCTTTCCATACAAAGACCAATATTGCCCTTGTTTCCGAAAAACGCCCTGAGAGGTTGCTGCCCATAAATCGCCATTGGGAGCAACTTTCAAATCATAGAATTTAATAGTCAGTGGGTTGTAATCGCCCTGAGGTGTGGTGGTGTCTTGAAAATCTGTACCATCAAACCTCGCAAAACTGACATCGTAAGTACCAATCCAAATGTCACCATTGGGTGCTTGTGTAATGGATTGGATGTGGTTGTTGCTAAGATTGGAGTTCGCTTTGTTGAAAATTGTTTTTTCAAGCGTAGATTTATTCATCACGACCAGACCTGCATCGGTAGCCATGAGTAATTCATTTCCTACCTCAACCAAATCATTGATTTGTTGCTGACTTTGATAGGAAACCCATTCCTGTGCAGATGTCGAACTTTGAAATAGAATAGTTAGAACAAAAATGAACACGAAATTTTTACAACTCATTGAAATCTTATTTTTGATAATGGCAAAATAGGGTATAGGGAACTTCACTCATAAGGAATGATTGTGCTTTGATTCTTGGAAAACTATTCCTCAAAAGACAATCCTTACTGATTATACCCAAATCTATTGCTATATTTCTTATACGGCAAATACAAAAACGACCAATAATAAGGTTTCTAAAAGAGGTATTCTGCAATTTGATACATGATTAAAAGCGATTTTTTGCTATCTTTAATAAAGATTCAAACCTAAGTAAAATGAAAACATCTTCGACATTTTTATACGATTTGGTACACAGTCTCACCAAATCAGAAAAACGATACATCAAAGTACAGTCTGGTTCTGGCGAAAAAGACTACATCCAATTAATGGATGCTTTGATGGCTCAAAAAAGATTTGACGAGGAGAAGCTGATAAAAGACAACAAAGAGGCGAATTTTATCAGGCACCTTGCCGTGAACAAACAATACCTCTATGAACTATTGCTCAAATCACTGGCTCGTTTTGGACAGAAAACATTTGAAGGTAAAGTCTTTGAGAAGATTAGCGCAGCAAATGTATTGATACAGAAAGGCTTGTTTGCGCCAGCATTTAAAGAATTGAGGAAAGGGCAAAAAATGGCAGAAAAATACGAACTGTTTGAGCTGCAAATCATGCTCTGTGCCATCGAAAAGAAACTGCTCTCCCAACGTCAATTCAAAACAAAAGGAGACGATACCATACACCAACTCTTCAAAATAGAGCAAGACAGCTTGGAGCAATTAAAAAATACCAATGAGTATTGGTACCTCACCCAACAGATTGTTCAGTTTCAAATACGGTTTCAAAAAATCCAAACCGAGGAACAACGAAAATACATCGAAGATTTCACACAATCTCCTAAGCTTCAAAACGTATCTTTGGCAACCAATGTCAAGAGCCAACTCTGCTTTTACCAAGCAAATGCGACTTGTCAGTTCATGCTCGGCAATGTCAAAGAGGCCTACAAAATCAACCGAAATTTTTTGGATATATTAGATGCGACTCCCCATTTCCTTAAACTGTATGCGGAACGCTATCTCGCCACCCTGAATAATATGTTGATTGATAGTTTTGTGATTGGAGAGTACGATGTGCTGACAGAAGGGCTCAATCGATTGATGCGGATTGCGGAGCGTTCTGAATTCAAATCCATTAAAAACATAGCCTCTCGGGTTTTCAGACAGCGCTATTTATTACTCATCAACTGGACATTGCGCCAAAAGGATTTTGAAAAAGCATTGGAGTGGATTCCAGAAATTGAAGCGGGTTTGGAGCAATTTGGAAAGAAAATAGAAAAGCACCACCGTATCACCTTTTATTACTTGATTGCTTATTTACTCTTCCAAAACGGGCGTTTTGACCAAGCACTTCAATGGAACAACCACATTCTCAACGACTCTAAAGAGGATGTGGTAAAGGAGATTTTTTACTTCGCTCGAATTTTTAACTTGCTGATTCACTACGAATTGGGAAACGATACCTTATTAGAATCTCTCTTGCCCTCGACTTCAAAATACCTAAAATCCAGACGGGCTGTTTATGCAACGGAAAAGGCCTTGTTTCGGTTTCTTGGGAAGTTATTGAACCATGTCGACAAAGCCGAAAAACAAGAACTTACCTCCAATTTTAGAAATGAGCTGGAGGAACTCTTTCTGAATCCCACTGAAAAAAGGGTGCTTAGTTATTTGGATTTGAGGTTGTGGGTGGATAAGATGGTTTGATTCAAAGAGTCTTATTTAAGGTAATAGGTAGGTATGATTTTTTGTTATGGGGGATTTTGGAAACTAAGTAATAAGAAAAAAATAAATGAACATCTTAATTCCCCTTTTGAAAGGGGTTGGGGTATGTTAGCTAAAAAATCGTTCAGGTTATTTTTTTACCGTTACTAAGACTCATTTGTAGGTGACTTTTATTCTCTTGGTACTTTGATGAGTCAAAATGAAGGCTTTCTTTGTGCAACAATCCAAGTTTTCGTTATATTCACCATTCATGGCAGATACAAGAGTTATGATGATAATAACTCGCTGATTTATAAATGATTAATAACAGTCAAAAATGAAACTAATTCAATTAATCCTACTGATATTTTGTTTCCAATCAATTTCTGCGCAATTCATATTTGAATATGAAGAAGAAATTAAGGATACGGTTAATAATGAGTTTTCAGAAATCAATTTTATAAATACTGATGATAACATTGAGCTATCAGGAACATTAATCTACCCCAAAAAC
>JBGCDY010001123.1:0-3551 GCA_045105835.1 Chitinophagales bacterium | reverse complement strand
TTTACTATCAATTATGATGCAGATGTGGTCGAATTGGGTTCGGTAAGTGTTGATTTTGAACAGAATGGATGGTTTGACGATGGCAGCAATATTGGATTGGCGAAAGATTTTGGAGAGGGTGGAAAAATTGACATTGGTTATAGCCGAGTCGATGGTCAGAGTATTTCGGGCTACGGCAAAATTGCCACTTTCAGCATTTTTGTGATTGACAATGTATCAGGTAAGAAATCTACCGCAGGTATTCCCTTCAGTATTTCGGCAAGCAGCGCTTTGATGGTTAATAATGAAGGTTTTGTTCAGGCAATGAATACAGAACCAGCTGAAAGCATTGTCACCGCAATTGATGAGATTGACCTGTCTGCCATGAATTTTTATCCAAATCCAAGTGCAAACGAAGTATTTTTCAATTTTGGTGGCTTGGACATCCAAACGTTGAAGGTCTTTAATGCGATGGGACAATTGATGTACAATCAATCTTTTGAGGCGAATACGTCTAAAACTACATTGGAGGTAAATGATTGGGATGCAGGCTTGTATTTCGTTCAGTTCCAAACACCTGATGGTGTGGGTACAAGAAGATTGCAGGTGCTTCGATAAAAAACAAATGACTTATTTCTTAATCGCTTTTATGTTTTTATCTGTCTGATTTTTTTTAGCCAATCATTGGCTACACTGGTTTGGTGATATTAAAATAGAGCCTGCTTATTCGTTAAGTGGGCTCTTTTTTTATTGTCCAACGCAAGTTTTTAAAAAATAAAACGTCCAATTAAGCAAGAGAGGTTACGTTTTTAAGTTTCGTTGGATGTATGCGAAAGCCCATCCCTTCAAAAAAACGTTTTAACCTTTGATGAGATTTTATTTTTTTACAATTCGCTTTTTTAGACAAATTTGAACACAGCTATTACTACAACTATTTTTTACTACTACAAAATTCAAATTTGGAAAGCACATGATGGACACATATACAAATGAACAAGCAAAACAAAGATTCACAGCATGTTGAACAAGAGGTGCTGAAAACACTCGAAAACCTAGACTCACTTCCCAAACTGAAAGCCCACCCTTCTTTTGGTACAAGGGTTGAGGCCAAAATAGATCGCTTCAATACTTCAAAACAAGCTAATCTAAAAACCCTTTGGCAACCTATCTTACTGCGAGCGGCAATGGTTTTCCTACTCGTAGGATTGAATGGTTTGGTCTTAGTAAATACATGGGGTACAGACAAAAAAACCAATGACAGTTCACAACAAAAACTGACTATCAACGATTTCATATCAGAATATGGACTCAACAGCAATTCAAAGAATCTGTACCCTTCATTTCAGTAAGCATACACTCAAAACAAATTCTGACGATGAGCTATTTCAACCAAAAAAAATATACACTTGGTTTGGTACTCCTATTGGTAGCACTCAACTTACTTGCTTTGACCGCTTTGTGGGCAAACAAACACTCCAAATTTCCCCATCCTCCGCATCACAAAAATCAACACTTCTTAGAGGCAGAACTGGAATTGAGTGATGCACAGCAAGAACAATTTCGAAATTTTAGAGAGGAACATTTTGGGCGAATGGAGAAGGCTGACCAACAAATCCACCAATACAAAAAGGCAATGTTTCAAGAGTTGGTTGCCCCAGAATCCAATCATTCAATCGTGGATTCAGTGACCCAACAAATCGGGAAGTGGGAATCCACCAGGCAGCAATACATCTTCCAACATTTCCAAGAGTTGAAGTCTGTTTGTAACCCCAAACAACAGGAAAAATTTGGTAAGGTCTTCCAAAACGTCATCACCCAACCTCATCCGCCCCAAGCTCAAAAAAGAGGAAATCATCCGCCACCTCGGCATTAAAAATAAGAATTGATTTGTTCTGACTCCCTACAAATCCTCCAAACGCTCCAATTCTACCCCAAAATCATACTGCAAATCTTCATGCAAAGCACCAACTTTCTTCTCAATGAAAGCGATTTGTCGGTAATACAAGTTTTGCAGTCCAGTACTGTGTCGAATTGAAGGTTGAAAATTTTTGAGTTTGGTACAGAAATAAATCAGCAATTCTATCTCCGTTTCTTTGTTCAAAGAATAGCGAATATAGGTTTTGATTCGCCTCAAAATCTTGCGGATTTTTTTGTTGATGAAATAATAACTCGTGGACTTGATTTCACCAAATGCCTCGTCTATCTCCGTTTTGATTTCTTCAATATAATTTGCCTCATCGGTAGATTCAAACAGTAAATAGGTCAACAATTCTTTGTTTTCCTTTTTGAATTTGGACAATCGTAGACAAAGTTCGAGCAATTCCTTAGAGCTGCGGTTCTTCAATTCGTCTTTGAGCTGTTTGACAGTAGCAGGTTTCATTCTTGCAATTTGAGTTTTAGAATTCTCACAATCTAAGATTTAAAGTTAGCAATTATTTTGCTGCTGACCACCTCAATAAATTCATTCGGAATGTCATGCCCCATTCCTTCTATCCACAAACTATCCGCATTTGGAACCATTGCAGCACACTTCTGCCCATGTGCTATCGGAATAAAAGGGTCTTGCTTCCCGTGAACAATGAGCGTTGGAATCGAAAGTTGCTTTAGAGCTTCGTAGCGTGATTCCGAAGCCATTACTGCCGCTTGATGCTGTTTAGAAGCATTGGAATTATAGCCTTTTCGCTCTCGAATATTGTACAAAACCTGTGTGGCTATCTCTCCAACATTCAATTCAACCTCAGCTGTCCCCATCAAAATCATCCTACTTGCCAAGTGCAATTTGACCAAATTTTTCTCTCCTCCTACGATGCCATACTTCAAGGAAACCTTAATCAATTCATACGCCACATCAGAAGAAATTGGAGGCAGTTCGGGGTCAATAATGTTGCCCGAAGACATAATGGAGGTTAAGGAATTTGCTCTTTCAGAATGGTCAATCACCAATTCTTGTGCGATCATTCCTCCCATCGAGACTCCAATAATATGCGCTTTTTCAATCTCCAAAGCATCCAAAACTGCAATTCCGTCAGCTGCCATATCCTTCAATGAATACGCATTTTCAGCCGTCCAATCCTCTCCCCAATGAGACATTCCCGTTCCTCGGTGGTCGTACCGAATCACCTGATAGCTATTAGCTACAAATGCTTCAATAAATTTTGGAGGCCAGCCCAAAGCATCATTCGATATACCCATTATCAACAAAATTGTCCCTTTCGACTCCCTTTTTGCAGGAATGCTTTCGTACCAAATATTCACGCCTTGATTCTCCGCAAAACCTGTTTTTCCTTGAATGATTTCTGGTAAAGGTTCTTTTAGGCTCACTTCAATGGCTTCTTCCACTTTTTCGGAAAGCTCTGGACCAGATTGGTAGAGGTAAATAGAGCTGCCAATGAGCAATGCTAAAATGATGATTCCTATTACTTTTATACTGATTTTTAAAATATTCATTTTATGTGTTTTTTGAATTTTATAGGCTCGCACATTGACTACTTATATTACTCAAACCCACCCCAACCCCTCCAAGGAGGGGAATTTTTCACTATATACGTGATTCCCCTCTTGGGAGGGGCAGG
>JBGCDY010001122.1:0-2838 GCA_045105835.1 Chitinophagales bacterium | reverse complement strand
TATTTCTTCCCCTTCTTCAGAACAACTTTTTTAGGCTTATTCTGATTTTGCTCAACCGATTCATCTGTCTTCTTCTGATCCGTTTGAGGAACATTTTCCTGATTAGCGTCTTTCTCAGAAGGAATATTAGGTTTGTTGTTTTGCTGAACCTTTTTCCCTTTCTGACTTTTCTTCAAAACTGGCTTTTTCCGAACTTCGCCCTGCGGCTTATCACCTCCTTTCTGATCTTGAGCCTCATCCACATTCGTTTTCTTATCAGAAACCGCTTTCTTTGGTTGGGCATTGTTCTGTTTCTGAGCAGGGCGCTGGGTTTTGTTGTCTTTGCTTCGTTCAGCAGAAACTCCACCTTGCTTCAAGCGTTTGACTTCATCCTCTTTGTTTCGAAGTTTATCTTCGAGATATTTGGTACGATCCTTCAACAACTTGATTTGAACATCTCGTGGATCATCCGCTTCAAGTTCTATCTTTTTGGCGCAATCTCCTTTGCTATTTGTTCCCAAAACATAACTCACCCTTTGGGTTTTGTTGATTTTAGGTACATTTTCAGGGTCTGCAAAATAAGATTTGTAGAAAAACAGGTCTTCTCCCCCCTCTTCAGGTTGAATGATTCCCATTCCACGATTTTCATCGAATTGTGTTACTCTTCCTTTGATGCGTTTCTCGTCTATTTTTAAGATACCAATACTTCGAGCATAGTCTCCTTTTTCGGTTTCTTCAATGACAAAATTCACTTTTTGTCCCTGCTCTACTGTTTGTGGAAGTTCGGCAGTTCTAAAGTTTACCTCGTCTTCAATTTGATAGACAATTCTACCCCAACCTTTGTGGTTGTTTACAAATTTTACTTTCCCTTCAAATTTTTCTCTTGGAGGATAAAGGATTCTGTGTAGTTTTCGGTACAGTTTATCAGAAGGTTCTGTCAGGACGACATTGATGTCAAGGTCAAATAATATCAGGTGACTTCCGCTTGGCACAGGAATGACTTCCCCCATAAACAAACGCATAGGTTCTGCCTCTCGGTCTTTCCACTTGTATTTGGAGTATTTGGAATCGGAATAGTTGTCGTTACTGATGACTGCTGAGCCATGACGGTCTGCCAATTCTAAGATAAAATCGTCTGCTCGTTTTCCACCACTGACTTGGTAAAAATGTTCGGTGTGCTCTAATAGCTTCTTGTATATTTTCTTTTCGTTGTCAGGGATGTAGTAGCTTGTGTTCGCATCAAAAATACAGAAGAAACTCTGTTTTTTGCGTTTGATTTCGAGCAACAATCTCAGTAATGCTTGGAGAGACATGGATTTTCCCCAATGGCATATATTGGTTGCGTCTATAAAGTAAGTACTCGCTTCTGGAGTAGGTGAAACTTTTACTCTTGCCATAATTGATTTACAAATGTTTTGTAGGCAAGTATACAGAGCTAAAAATCAGCACTAAGTTTGTGAGGTACATCGCATAAAAATTGCTGCGATAGAGATTGGAGGGAAACAGAAAAATTGAAGTAAAGCAAATTATTGTAAAGACTACCTGTTTGGTTTTGCAGTTTTCGGGTTATTCTTAATAAATGAATCTCACTAATTGTTCATAGTATTCATTAAAAAAAAATGCTTAAAAAGGTATCTTTTATATCTGTGTTTCAATATTTTATGACAACCACCTTTACACTTTTATTGATTGTAAAAGCAATATTTTGAAACGTTATTTTTTTGTAAACTAAGTTGATTTTATGTGAGAACTTTTCTCAAAACCAACAATTTATTTGCTGTATTCTCTGTTAAATGTCACTCCTATTGTGTTTCTCTGTTTTAATATGCAAACGATGAAACAACCAAACCTCTTTTACTGAATTTTTGTGTTTATTTTTTAGACAAACACTTCAATACTCATATACTTGTCAAAGTGAATTTTAATTATTTTGTGCAAAATTACATAATTTATCAATATAAACTCCATATTTGAGTATGTATTGTGTGAATTATGCTTGCAGTTTTGACAATTTTCGTCCTATCTTGATTATTTTAACAAATTTTATGCCCAATAAGTAAGACAATTCCGTTGTTTACAAAACTATTCAGGCATTTTTTTTGTAACTTTCCTATTAGAAAGATGTCTAAATATTAGCGACACCCTCCAATAATTCTTTATTTTTATTGTTTGAATAATAAAACACATTGATTAATTTTTTGAAATTATGAAATTCAAATTCAAAATTCCTCTTTTAGCATTAACATTTTTGCTCTTTGCAGCATTCTCTCCTGGATCAGAAGATTCACAAAAAGATAAAATCCTATTACAGGTCATACTGCAAGGTTTGAATCAAGTGCACTATGAACCTCACCAATTGAATGATGACTTTTCGGAGAAAGTTTACAATCTGTATTTGAAGCGATTAGACTACAATAAACGCTTTTTCACCAAAAAAGACATTGCCAATTTTGAGCAATACAAGGACGATCTCGACAATGAGGCAGCAGAAGCTTCCTACGATTTCTTTGAGCTTTCTACCAAAACACTCAACGAAAGAGTAGCTTTGATTGAAGGTTTTTATAAGGAAATATTGGCAGAGCCTTTTGATTTTAGCAAGGACGAATACATTGAAGTAGATTATGAAAAAATGGATTATGCCAAGAGTGAGAAAGATTTGAAGGAAAGGTGGAGACAATTGCTTAAATACCAAACTCTCAGCCGTTTGTCTGACAAATTGAAGCAACAAGAGGAAGGTGAAGAAAAATTGAAGGGCAAGTCTTATGAGGAACTCGAAAAAGAATCAAGAGAGAAGGCTTTGGAGAATCAAAACCGTTTTTTCAAACGCCTCAATGAGTTGGAACAAAAGGATCACCTGAG
>JBGCDY010001121.1:0-10505 GCA_045105835.1 Chitinophagales bacterium | reverse complement strand
GCCCTTCGATTGAAGACAAAATCAATCGTTTTTCGGAGCGTGACCGTCACCAGCTTTTTGTAGAGCCAGAAGGGTGGGACACTGTGGAGATTTACCTCAATGGATTTTCGACTTCCTTGCCCGAAGAAGTACAGATGAAGGCACTGAATAAGATACCTGGTTTTGAAAATGCAAAAATGTTCCGACCAGGTTATGCCATTGAATACGATTATTTTGCACCTACACAATTGAAGCATACCTTGGAAACCAAATTGGTGAACAATCTATTTTTTGCGGGGCAAATCAATGGTACTACGGGTTACGAAGAAGCAGCTTGCCAAGGTTTGATGGCAGGAATCAACGCACATCGAAAAGTAAAAGGAGAGGGGGAGGTCGTTTTGAAGCGGTCGGATGCTTACATTGGTGTATTGATTGATGACCTTATTAATAAAGGCACAGACGAACCTTACAGAATGTTTACGTCTCGTGCCGAATACCGCATTCTACTTCGACAAGATAATGCAGACTTGCGCCTCACTTCAATAGGGCATGAGATTGGTTTGGCAAGTACAGAGCGTTATGAAAAGATGCTTTTGAAGAAGAAAGGAGTAGAGGAAATAAAGCATTTTTTGAAGAAATTGAGTGTTAGCCCAGAAGAAGTAGATGGGCTTTTGGCTGAAAAAGGGACAACTCCACTACGCCAAAAAAGCAAGGTTTTTAACCTCCTATTGCGCCCTCAAATCAAAGTTGCAGACCTTTGTGTGATACCGAGGATTGCGGAATTTATGGCGGATTACTCACAAGATTCTATCGAACAGGTAGAAATTGGAGCAAAATATGACCGATATATCGAGAAAGAACAAGAAATGGCGGAAAAAATGAACCGCTTAGAGTACATCAAATTGAACCCTTCTTTTGAGTATGATAGCCTAAAAGGACTTTCTTCGGAAGCAAGGGAAAAATTGGGCAATATCAAACCTACTACCTTGGGACAGGCAAGCCGAATCAGCGGGGTCTCTCCTTCTGATGTATCGGTGCTTATGGTGCATTTGGGTAGATAATAGTGATTAGTTGATTAGTAATTGGTGAATAGTATTTGTATGAACTTGAGAAATTGGTTGCAAATTTTTTACTTATGCCTATTGGTATATTGTGTTTTGATAGCCTGTGCCAAGCAAATCGCTCCTGTAGGTGGCGAGAAAGATGAAAGACCTCCTGCTGTTTTGGAGGTCAGTCCCCCTCACCTATCCACTAATTTTACTGCAAAAACCATCGAAATTGAGTTTGATGAATACATCAAATTGAACAATCCTGGTGAACAAATCGTCATCTCTCCCCTGATGATTAAGCGCCCTGAATTCAAAATCAAAGGTAGATCTCTTGTGATTGAGCTTCAAGAAGACCTACAAGAAAACACTACTTACACCATTAATTTTGGTTTGGCAATAGAGGACAACAATGAAGGGAATGAATTGGAGAACTTTGAGTATGCTTTCGCAACGGGTGATGAGATTGATTCTTTGCAAATTCGAGGAGAAGTAGTGTATGCCAAAGACGAAGCAGTAGCCGAAAATGTATTGGTGGCATTGTACGAAACAGGTTCTGACACCTTATTCACCACTACCCCACCCAAATATATCAGCCGAACAGACAAGGATGGACACTTCAAAATAGGAAATATTCGAGCAGGAAATTATCAATTGATTGCTCTCTTGGATCAGAATAACAATTATTTCTTCGATCAAGCAGGCGAATCTATTGCCTTTTATTCCAAAGAGATTGTTTTAACTGACAGCTTGAAAGGTCATTTTGATCTATTCATGTTCAATGAAGGCAAGACGAAACTGAACTTAACCGACAAAAAAAAGCTGGATTATGGGCATTTACAGTTGCTGTTTTCCAAGCCTCAAGATACATTGGAGGTGAGATTGATAGACAGTTTGGGGCTTGTACCATCGGATTCTTTGCTCATAGATTATGCCGCAAAAAAAGATACAGTAGAGATATGGTACCATTCAAGTCTTGCAGAAGAGTTGATTTTTGAAGTGATAGGAAGTGAAGGCTATGCAGATACCTTAGTGTTTAAGAGCTTGAAAAAGGTAGAAGACTTACCCAAATTGAGTTATCGACCCAATTTAGGACGAGGAGAAAAGGACTTAAATCAGCCTCTTTCTCTAAATTACACCCATCCTATTCTGCAAATCGACACCAACCAAATTGCCTTTTTTCAGGATTCAATACGACTCAATACTGTACCCAAAGTAATTCGTGATAGCTCTAATCTACACCGAATCTATTTGGACTATGCTTGGGAAGCTGCCCAAAATTATCGAATCGACCTCTACCCTACTTTCGCTACCGATTTTTTTGGTCAAAATCGAGATACGATTTCATTGAATTTTGAAGTAAAAACGGAGGAAGATTATGGAACTTTGATTGTCAAACTTCAAAACTTCAATGAAGATTTGGACTATATTTTCCAATTGTTTGACGACAAAAAGAAACTCATCAAGGAACAAAAACTCACCAATCAGGAACTTACTTTGCCTTATTTGAAGCCTGCCGAGTACCAAATTTCAGTAATTGAAGACAGAAACAAGGATGGTATATGGACAACGGGTAACTATGAACTTCAAAGGCAGCCCGAAAAAATCTTCGTTATTTCGGATAAGGTGGAGATTAAATCGAACTGGGAAAGTGATGTGACGGTGGATTTGAAGTGATATTGCTTATTTTGAAAGGTAGTTTTGACCCTTTATTTTACTACGTTTTCAGATTTGAAAATAGCAGTATTGAGCATTGCCAGAAGATGAAGCCCTACCCTACTCAAACCACTTACTATAGAATACATAGTTGTCAGCAATGCGTTCAATTAAATTTGCAGTTTGTTCTTCACTGAGTTCTTTTACTTTTTTTGCAGGAACGCCTGCATAAATACAGCCCGATTCCACCACTGTATTTTCCAAAACAACTGCTCCTGCTGCGATGATGCTGTTCGAATGTACGACCACGTTGTCCATCACAATCGACCCCATTCCTATCAAAACATTGTCGTGAATGGTACAGCCATGCACGATTGCATTGTGTCCTATCGAAACATTGTTGCCGATTGTCGTAGGTGATTTTTGGTAAGTACAATGAATCACTGCTCCATCCTGAACGTTGACTTTGTTGCCCATTTTGATGTAATGCACATCTCCTCGAACAACCGCACTGAACCATACACTGCAATTGTCACCTGTTGTGACTTCTCCAATTACAACGGCATTGTCTGCCAAAAAACAATTTTCACCAAATTGAGGGGTACAATTGCGGACTGTTTTGATAATTGCCATGATTAAATGATTTATTTTGAAGTGTGTAGGTGTATTTATTTGATAATCAATTTTTAATGAAATTTTTTAAATTTAATTTTATTGTATTAGACAATCATTGTATTCGGAATATAAGAACTCGAAAAAATAAAAAAATGCCTTAAAAACGATTCTGATGGATAGTGTAGATAACTTTTTGTAAAACAGTGTTTTATAATAAAGTTTTGTATTTTTATAAATGACGTTAAAATTTAATTGTTTTTTTATTTTAACTTGATGAAAAAACGCTTAAACTCTGCCTTTTTTGAAGCAATGAAATAATCTATCAGTTTTCAAAATTATCGTTTCTTTAGATTGGTGAAAGAAAGACTTCCGAAGTCGCTTTTCACAGATTTTGTTAGAGAACCCAAAAATGTAGAATTCCTCTCCCCTTTTAATCAACGCTGCTGAAATGACATCTTGTATTGAAGCAAGAATTTTGACATGAGAAATTTCCATTTTTCTGTCTGTGGAATTGGCTAATCACGCATCTCAAATCGCCAAAATTATTGTAACTTTATGAATTATTCTTTAAGTAACACTCGAAAAATAATTTCCGTATTTGAAATCTTAAATCGCTTGATTAAGATCCAGTTTTTTAATTTTAATTCTTAATTTAATTTTCATTCGTTACTAAGCTGTTTTTAACTCAAAAAATAATATGAAATTTACGACCAGCACATCCGAGCTGCAAAAGCAGTTGCAAATTATAAATGGAGCCGTAGGAACAAACACAACGATTCCTATTTTGGAGGACTTCTTATTTGAGGTCAATAGTTCTCAATTGACAGTAGTTGCGACAGATTTGGAAACTACTATGTCAGTAGCATTAGATGTAAGCGCATCAGAGGACGGAAAGATTGCTGTACCTGCCAAAATCTTGTTGGATTTGTTGAAGACACTACCCGACCAACCTTTGACCTTTGAATTGAATCCAGATACAAATATAATTACTATTCGATCGCAAAACGGTAAATACAAAGTTGCTGGTGAGCCTGATGACGATTTTTTCCAAGTGCCGAGCTTAGAAGGTGCAAATCAGGTGGTATTGAAGGCAGCGATTCTGTCTAATGCCATCAACAAGTGTATGTTTGCGGTGAGTACGGATGAGTTGCGTCCTTCAATGACAGGTGTCTATTTCACTTTGAACGAAGAGGGAGTAACTTTTGTAGCGACAGATGCACACAAATTGGTGCGTTATAGACACAGTGGTCAAACGAGTGAAGAGAGTTCAAGTTTTATCGTTCCCAAAAAAGCATTGGGTTTGTTGAAAGCTGCACTTCCAAGTGATGATACGGACGTAACAATAGCCTACGACCAAGCAGATGTGTTTTTTAACTTCAATAGTACCCGTCTGAAGTGTCGTTTGATTGATGCCCGTTACCCTGACTACAATGCGGTCATTCCTAAGGAGAACCCTTATCACTTGGTGATTAACAAAAAGGATTTTCAAAGCTCATTGAAGCGTATCGCTATTTTCTCCAATAAAACTACTTATCAGGTAGCATTGAAGATTGAAGGAAACAAGCTTTCTTTGTCTGCTCAAGATATTGATTTTTCGAGTGAAGCACGAGAATTCCTTCATTGTCAATATGAAGGTGAGGACATGGAGATTGCCTTCAATGCGAAGTTTTTGGTAGAGATTTTGAATGTAATGGATGGGGATGAAGTGGCTTTGGAGCTTTCTTCTCCTTCGAGAGCAGGCTTGATTGTACCAACAGTAGAGATTGAAGATGAGGATTTGTTGATGTTGGTGATGCCTATTATGTTGAACAACTAAAGTAGAGGTAAGATACAAGACAAAAGACGTAAGAATCTATTTTGAATCTTACGTCTTTTGTCTAAAGTCTTGCGTCTAAAATTACTTTCCTTTAAAATTTGCCTTCCTTTTTTCTAAAAATGCACCTGTCCCCTCTTTGAAGTCTTCTGTATCGAAGCAAGTTCCAAAAGCATTTATTTCTACTTCAAAACCATTTTTACTTTCATCTGCTACTGCATTCACACATTGAATGGTTTGTGCTACTGCAATAGGCCCTTTGGTCGCAATTTTTTGTAGAATAGAAGTACATTTGGCAATTAATTCTTCTTGTGGCACCACATAGTTCACCAAACCCAGCTGCAAAGCCATATCTGCCTTAATCATATCTGCGGTGAGCAAATACTCCATCGCCTTTGTTTTGCCGATAAGCTGCACCAAACGCTGCGTACCGCCATAACCAGGAGGAAGTCCCAAGTTTACCTCAGGTTGCCCAAATCGTGCATTGTCGGAAGCTACCCGCAAATGACAGCACATCGTTAATTCACATCCACCTCCCAAAGCAAAACCATTGACGGCTGCAATAACAGGCTTTGGATAAGCTTCCACATAATCCATTACGTTGTGACCATCCCTTGATAATTTTTTGGCTCTTTCGCCATCAAAACTCGCAAACTCCGAGATGTCTGCTCCTGCTGCAAAGGCTTTCGTACCCGAACCCGTCAAGATTACGCCTTTGACAGCATCGTTGTCAAGGTGTTGTACCAAAGCGGCTTTGATTTCCTGCAATAGTTGTCCATTGAGGGCATTGAGTTTTTTTGGACGATTGATGGTGATGGTGAGAATGTTATCCGAAACTTGAAGTAAAATGTATTGGAATTCGCTCATATTGTTTGTTTGAAGCTTGGCTTTTGTTGGTGAATGGAGGTGGAGAGTTGGGCTAAAGGAAATTCAAACTTAAATGCAATCAATTTTAACTGATTTAAAATCAAGGAGTTTTTGAGTTTGAATTTGAGATTTCATTAGAAATCTCTATTGGTCGCCACCCAGTCGGTGATGTACTCCACGATGTCGGTCATTTTGGTACCAGGTGGAAACAATCCACCGACACCCATTTCCTTCAATTGAAGCATGTCCTCTTCAGGAATGATGCCACCGCCCGTTAACAGTACATCGTCCATCTCCTGCTCTTTCATCAAGTTCAGAACTTTTGGGAATACCGTCATGTGTGCGCCAGACAAAATACTGATGCCAATGACATCCACATCTTCCTGTAAAGCAGCATTGACCACCATTTGGGGAGTTTGGCGCAAACCCGTGTAAATCACTTCCATACCTGCATCACGAAATGCAGTAGCAATGACTTTCGCTCCCCTGTCGTGACCATCTAAGCCCACTTTGGCGACCAGTACCCGAATGGGTCTTTGAAGTTTATCCTTCATCTTGTTTTTTGTTAGTATTGACTTTTTGACTTCCTTTTCGAAGTTCATCTATATCTTCTCGATCTTTGAGTTTTTTATCCTCGACATGTTCATCCAAAAACTCATTGATAGCGTCAATATCTAGATTGGTTTTGATTTCTCCAAACTCATTGACATTAATTTTATAGTTTTTTAGGTGATTCTTATCAAATGACTTTTTGACAATCTTCTTTTTATTCGACACAGTGTTATTTTTTAGGTTAATGATAGAAATATCCTTTATTTAACGATATGGGATGTCATTTCGTTCCTGTATCTTCGTGTTTCAACAGAAATTTCGTAGATTATAGTTAATTTCGCATACATGGAAACCAGTGAATTACTCAAAAAAGTTCGGAAAATAGAAATCAAAACGAAAGGATTGTCCAACCATATCTTTTCTGGAGAATACCACAGTGCTTTCAAAGGGCGTGGAATGTCGTTTAGCGAAGTTCGTGAATATAGTTATGGAGATGACATTAAGGCAATCGACTGGAATGTAACGGCTCGCTTCAATACGCCTTATGTCAAAATTTTTGAGGAAGAACGAGAATTGACCGTCATGTTGTTGGTAGACATCAGCCCTTCTGCCTTCTTTGGTACTGCAAATCAGATGAAAAATGAGATGATTACCGAAATTTGTGCAGTTTTAGCCTTCTCCGTAATCAATAATAATGACAAAGTAGGCGTTATATTCTTTAGCGACAAGATTGAAAAATTTATCCCACCCAAAAAAGGGAAAGCCCATGTTTTGAGAATCATTAGAGAATTGATTGAATACAGTTATGGCGATACCACATCGGGAGAAACCAAAACAAAAGAGTCTGTATTCGAACAAATCAAAGGGCTTTTTCAGCCCAAACCAAAGAAAGAATCACACACAAATAAAACAGATATTGAACTGGCTTTGAAGTATTTTGGCAACGTAATCAAAAAACGATGTATTGCTTTCTTACTCTCAGATTTTATAGCCGATAACTACGAAAAATCACTCAACATCGTTGGACGTAAGCACGACTTGGTAGGCATTCGTATTCACGACCCTCGTGAACAAGATTTGCCATCAGTTGGTTTGATAAAAGTAAAAGATGCAGAAACAGGTCGTAGCATTTGGCTGGATACAACGAATAAAGCCGAAATGAAACGATACAAGGTTAATTATTTGAAAAATAAGGACAACTGCAAACAAATTTTTTCCAAAAGTGGTGCGGACTTAATCAGTATTCCCACTGACCGCCCCTATGTAAAGTACTTAATGAATTTTTTCAAAAAAAGAGGTAACTGAGACCATGAACATGAAATATTTTCCTTTTATAATGCTGTTTTCTTTGCTGTGGCAGACTACTTTATGGAGCCAAAACTCTACTGTTGCTCCTAATTCAATTGGGCCCGCTTCGAGCCTTAACATAGATACCACACCCATTAGTGCAAGCACAGGAGTAGTAGATGAAAAACCATTTTTGACGAAATATGAATTTTATACCGCACTGCTCAACCTATTACCAATTGGTTGGCAATTGAGTGAACGAGAGTCAAATATGATTATTTCGAGAACGGAGGTAACCGTTCAAAAATTACCATTGAACAATCCCCCTTCCGATCCAATTTTGGAGGAGGAAGTAGCAACTCAACAGTATGGCAAAAGAACCTATGAATTGACACTTCGCTTCGAATCCTATCCAAAGGCGCAATATTTGAACTCCAAAGACCGCTTTGGGACTGTCAATGAACAACTCGAAAGATTAGAGTCAAAATATGGGGTGTCGGATATGAAGTTAGACGATGGAACGGGTTGGTACATTGCCAAAACCAAAGATGAAAAAAACAGATTGGTCTTCTACCACATCGAAAGATCTACATTGGAAGAAGAACTCAAACCTGTACCAGAATTGTATGTAGAAGACTATGCGGTTCACATCGAAAAACCAGATTACTACAAACTGTTTCCTCGAAGTGCAGAATCACAACTGCTTTCCATCATCCAACAAATCCAAACTTTGCTGAAATCCTAAATTAAATATGAATTTTATTTTTTATTACCACTAAACACTTTCCTACTATGAAAAATCTACTTTTTCTTTTTTCCCTGATAGCTTTTACTTCAATAGTTTTTGCACAAACTCCTGTAAACGAGCCTGCAAACTCTGAGAAACCTGCAAAGGAACAGCACATAGATTCAGAGGAATGGCATCAAATTCATTTTGATAAGCCCATCAAAAAAATAGAGGAGATTTTTTATGACAAGGAAAAAACTCCAATTGAGGGCGAAATTTCGAGGGATAGAAAAAGTATTATTCTAAAGAACTACTCCAAAAGAGGGCGGGTAAAAATACGATTGGTATATGAAGAAGCGGGAGACGTGATCGAAACCATTTCCAAAAGCCCTTGCTTTATTGACCCTGTGATTCCAATATAGTGGAGAGCAATAGAAGTGAAACTGTCAAAATAATTCAGACCAATGAATAGATTTATTGGTCTGAATCAATAGTTTAAATAAAAATAAAAAAGGTGTTTTAGCAAGTAATATGCTTGCCTACAAACTTTTGTTTGAGTTTGCATTTGCCTTAGTTTGGTTTTTCTTTTAAATATGCTTCCAACCCTGAGCAATCAATTCATGTTGGTCGCCTTTCTTCGTATAAAGAAATCGCCCCTCTTTTTCCTCTCGAATGCGTCCAATAATCGAAAAACCTTGAATATCTCGCAAACGTTCCCCATCCTCAGGCTTCACCGTAAACAACAATTCGTAGTCCTCACCTCCACTCAACGCACAAGTAAAAGGCGGCAAACCCATCTCCATTGCAGTTTTGAGTGTATCCTCATGTATCTTAATATTCTCTTCAAAAAGATGACAACCCACATTCGACTGATTGCAGATATGGAGTAAATCCGAAGACAGACCATCCGAAATGTCAATCATTGCAGTAGGTTGGATTTTCATGTTTCGCAGAATTTCGATAATATCATTGCGAGGTTCAGGCTTCAATTGTCGGGCGACCAAATATTTAGAAGCATTGAGGTTGGGTTTCATTTTGGAGTCTGCCAAAAACACCTGTTTTTCACGCTCCAAAATCTGCAAGCCCAAATAAGCACCTCCCAAATCTCCCGTCATACAAATCAAATCACCCACTTGAGCCTTGTCTCGATAGACCAGCTCATCTGCCTTCGCCTCACCAATAGCCGTCACACTGATGACCAAACCCAAACGAGAAGAACTTGTATCTCCTCCAATCAAATCCACCTCATAGGTATTACACGCTGCATGGATTCCCGCATAAATCTCATCCAAAGCTTCTACCGTAAAACGGCTCGAAACAGCAATCGAAACGGTGATTTGGCGAGGAGTAGCATTCATCGCAAAAATATCAGAAAGATTGACTACCACAGCCTTATAACCCAAGTGTTTCAAAGGCGTATAGACCATATCGAAGTGAATGCCTTCTACCAACAAATCAGTAGAAACCACCGTCACCATATCGTTTTCGTACTGAATAATGGCGGCATCATCCCCAATACCCTTCAAGGTGCTTTGGTTAAGTTCACGAGCATTTTTGTTGAGATGCTCAATGAGTCCAAACTCACCCAACTCGCCGATGGGAGTTAATTTTTTTTGATTAGAATTGTTGTCGTTCATAAATTATTATTGTTCTCACAAAGATACACATAAACCCCTGTTTTGGTTTTCTAAAACAAAAATGAATCACTGCTACTTAATAGTGTCGACAACAAAAAAAGCCATTGAAGTGGAATCTCCAATGGCTCTACAAACATTATGATTTATAAAACTTTACACTAACTATTTTCAATCGGATAAAAATGGTCATTGAAGCGGAACCTTCAATGACCCTACAAACATTATGATTTATAAAACTTTACACTAACTATTTTCAATCGGATAAAAATGGTCATTGAAGCGGAACCTTCAATGACCCTACAAACATTATGATTTATAAAACTTTA
>JBGCDY010001120.1:0-3281 GCA_045105835.1 Chitinophagales bacterium | reverse complement strand
GAGAAAATGATGGGGGTTTATCAGAGTGTTTGTTAGCTTTGAATTAGCTCATTTGTAGAGAAACTTTAATTCTCATTTTAATTTTGATTCATTACTTAATCCCTTATTTTGGGCTACATGAACCAATCACAAACCGTCACTTTTGGGCAAGCCATCATCCCTATTCTATTTTTTGTCTGTTTACTAATCTTTGGACTTTTTGTCCAACCTGTCGTACTGAAAGGAGGAATACTTCCATTAGAAGTGTTGATTCTGTTGGCATTTACCTTTAGCAGCCTGTATTTATTGAGGTTGGGTTATGCTTGGGAGACAATACAAAAACATATTGTCAAGAAAGTGGGAGAATCCGTTGGGGTAATACTCATTTTGTTTGCCATTGGTATGCTGATAGGAAGTTGGATAGTGAGCGGCACGATTCCAATGTTGATTTATTATGGTATTTCGATTATCAATCCCAATTGGATTTACATTTTCACCTTCTTGGTCTGCATTATTTTTTCGCTGCTGACAGGAACATCTTGGGGTTCTGCGGGAACGATTGGTATTGTGATGATGGGGATTTCGGAGGTTTATGAAGCCAATCTTTGTATAGCAGCCGCTGCGGTGGTGGGAGGTTCTTTTTTTGGGGACAAAATGTCGCCGCTTTCAGATACCACCAATATTGCATCTTTGGCAACGGGTGTTCCGCTTTTTGACCACATCAAATCCATGGCTTATACCACAGCCCCTTCTGCCTTCATTGCAGGGCTGATTTACATTGCTTTGTCTCCTGCAATGTATGGCTCACAAGCAGATATAAGCGTTCGACCCGAGCAATTGGAAAACACATTGCAGGCATTGAGTCAGATTTTTCACTTCAATACTGCCTTACTATTGCCCTTAGTATTGGTCGTTTGGGGTTCGGTTACCAAAAAACCGATTGTCTTGACCCTACTTTGTTCCGCTTGGTTGGCAATGGTATTGGCGTTTGTATTCCAAGATTTTTCGCTGCAAGATATATGGGCAAGCTTCAACAATGGTTTTTCTACACAAATGGCAAAAGACATTGAAGTAGATGCCAGTGTTTTGGGAATTTTGAATCGAGGAGGCTTGTACAATTTGATTCAGGGCATCACCAGTTGTTTCTTGATTTTTGCCTTCATTGGCACTTTGGATGTCATCAATGCCATTGAAGTGGTCATCAAAAATGGAATGTCTAAAATCCAATCAAGGTCGCAAACCATTGTTGCAGCCTTGACAAGCACAGCTTTGACCAACCTAACTACCTCCAATCAATATGCGACAAGTTTCATTATTGGAGAAGCCTTCAAGCGGAAATTTGACGAAATGAAAGTCCCTCGAAAAGTGCTTTCCCGCTCTATCGAAGATGCTGGAACCATGCTCGAAAATTTAGCACCTTGGACTCCATCGGGTATTTTTATGGCTACTACTCTGGGCGTATCTGCGGTGGAATATGCCCCTTATCAATTCTTGTCCTTGATAAATATTGCCGTGGCTTACTTTTTTGCGGTTACAGGGATTGCTTGTTTTTACGAATCCAAAAATAAAAATATAGAAAAAGACATTTAGTAAGAATTTAGAGTGGGTATAATTTTTTTAAATGAAAATAAGTAATTTAGATATTTTTATTTTTAACTTTTATTTGAGTTTTTACTTAATTAATTCGATGTGTTTTTCACACAAAAGAAAAAAAAATGCCCCGAAAGCTCCAAAATGAGTTTACCTTTTTTATTTATTCAGTTATATTATCAGATAGTGTTAACCAAAAAAGTAAACAATATGAAAACCTTACTGATAATTACCCTATGCTTATTTTCTTCTCTTCAATTTTTTGCACAAGAAGATGCAACTTACTTCAATGAATGGATAGACTACGAACAGACTTACCACAAATTTTATATTGAAGAAGATGGATTGTACCGTATTCCTTACAGTGTCTTGCAGGAAAATTTTGCAGAAAAAGATATTACAGGATTCCATCTTTTCAATAGAGGGCAAGAAGTTCCGATTTATATTTCCTCCAATGGGGAATTGGGCAGTGAAGACTACATCGAATTTTATGGTCAAAAAAACGATGGGTATTTTGATACCCAATTGTTTGAAGACCCAGCATGGCAATTGACCAACCGCCAGAGTTCATTTACCAATTCAGCAGCTTATTATTTGATGTGGGACGATGGTTTTGAAGGCTTGAGAATCGAAGAAGTGGCGAATGAGTTGGACACCGAATTGCCCGAACAAGAAAAATACTTTTTGTATGAATCTGCTCGACTTTACCGCAATGCTTTTCATGTAGGTACACCTACAAGGGTTGCTTCAGCGGATAATCCCTCAGCTATAAACATAAATTTTGCAGAATTTAATAATGGAGAAGGTTTAGTTAGTCCTATTGTCCAAGGTGAAACTACAAGAACTTATGCACTTTCAAGTCTTGGATTGTACCAAGATTCGGATGCCCCAAAGGCAAATTTATCTACAAGAATGATAGGACAAAACAATGATTTTGAAGTAGACAATGACCACCATATCAAAGTGACAATTAACGGAAATACCTATTTGGATGAAACGTATGAGGGATACAATACGCCTATTTATCAAACCGATGTGGAGCTTGCTGACCTTAGTGAAACCCGTACTGAGGTGAGTTATGAATCAGTAGGAGATTTATTCACGACTTCAAATCAGGATTGGCAATCCATTGCGTACACCTTTTTGACTTACCCTCGCCAGTTTGATTTTAGTGTTTATGCCATCAATGAAATACAAAATGCAAGTGAATTTTATTTTGAATTACAACATTCTAATGAGGCTTATTTTGAAGTCGATCACTTCAATGGTGGAGCGGATGCAGTTCTCTACGATTTAACCAATTCACAGCGATACCTTGTTTCGGCAGAAGATGAGTTCTACAAAATTCACTTATTGAAAGGAACTTCAATGAATGATGAAGGGCGTCAATTGTTTTTGGCAAACCCCGAAGCAGGAGTCAAGACTATTGAGGCTCTTGAAACATTGCAGTTTACCAACTACGAAGCCCTTGCGAATCAAGGTAATTACATTCTGCTTTCACACCCTTCGCTTAGAGAAGGAGAAACAGATTGGGTACAAACTTATGGTGATTATCGAAGCAGTGATGTAGGTGGAAATCATGAGGTGACGATTGTGAATATTGAGGAGTTGTACGACCAATTTGCAGAGGGCATTCAAAAGCATCCTTTGGCGATTCGTCATTTTATCAATTTTGCAGTGGACAACTGGTCAATCAATCCCGAGTATTTGTT
>JBGCDY010001119.1:0-2736 GCA_045105835.1 Chitinophagales bacterium | reverse complement strand
TTACTTTTGCTGACCTTCTTACTCGAACCACAAGCATAAAACATACAGAGACAACAAACTGTACTAAGAAATAGTATTTTTTTCATTCGGACTGGCTTTTAGACAAATTTAATAAAAAAGAGGAAAAGTCAAATTTTTGTGGCAAAATAGCCAAGCAAAATAACTAATTTTGTCGTCTCAAAAAACAATCTATATGAAAACACCTATAACAGTTGCCTACGGCGACGGCATTGGCCCCGAAATCATGAAAGCTACCCTGTCTGTTCTTGAAGCAGCAGGTGCAAATTTGCAGTACGATACCATCGAAATTGGTAAGGAAGTATACCTACAAGGCAATCAAACAGGCATTGCGCCCGAAAGCTGGGAAACCCTCCAAAAGAATAAAATTTTCTTGAAGGCTCCCATTACCACACCGCAAGGTGGTGGTTACAAAAGCTTGAACGTCACCATTCGCAAGACACTTGGTTTGTATGCGAATGTTCGACCAAGCAGGGCTTATACTCCTTTTGTACCGAGTAATTTTCCTTCAATGGATTTGGTAATTGTGCGTGAAAACGAGGAGGATTTGTATGCAGGAATTGAGCATCAACAGACTGCGGAAGTAGTACAATGCCTCAAATGGATTTCTCGTCCAGGAAGTGAAAAAATCGTTCGCTATGCATTCGAGTATGCAAGAGCGCACAACCGAGAGAAGGTCACTTGTATGACCAAAGACAACATCATGAAGCATACCGATGGTTTGTTTCACAAAATCTTTGACGAAGTAGCCAAGGAATACCCAGACATTGAGAGCGAGCATTACATTATCGACATTGGATCAGCGATGTTGGCAGCTGCTCCTGAGCGTTTTGATGTCGTAGTTACCTTGAATTTGTATGGGGATATCATTTCCGATATTACTGCACAAGTAGCCGGTTCTGTTGGATTGGGAGGTTCTTCCAATGTGGGCGACAACTTTGCCATGTTTGAAGCCATACACGGTTCTGCGCCTGATATTGCAGGCAAAGGAATTGCGAATCCTTCTGGACTCATCAATGGTGCTTGTTTGATGTTGGTGCAATTGGGCAAGGCAGAAATTGCCGAGAAAATCCAAAATGCATTGCTACGAACATTGGAGGATGGAATCCATACAGGGGATATTTTCCACACCAACAAAAGCCGTAAACTTGCCAATACGCAAGAGTTTACTGCTGCAGTGATTGAAAGATTGGGTAAAAAGCCTAAGAAAATTCTTCCTATCACGCTCAACAAAAACAGCAAACCGATTGTAGTGAAAATCGCTCCTTACAAAGCTGTCAAAAAAGAAATGGTGGGTGTTGATGTATTCATCGAATGGACAGGAGAAAACCGTGACCCGAATGTTTTGGGCGAACAATTGAAGGAATTGGCGGGTGATTTGATGCAATTGAAAATCATCACAAATAGAGGTGTGCGGGTGTATCCAAATGGTATGCCTTCTACTTTTTGCTCTGATTACTGGTTGTGTCGTTTCGTTTCCAAAGATTCTGTAGTCGATAAAGGTGGTACAATGGGATTGAAGGTCGTCAAAACTATTACAAACCAAGATGTGATTAACCTTCTTCAACGAGTTACGGATTCTCGCTTCAATTTTGTGAAGTTGGAGCAGTTGTTCTACATGGATGGCGTGAGAGCGTATTCCTTGGGACAAGGGGAGTAGATAAAATTCAACTTCAAACTCAAATTACAAAAGCCAATGGAGATTTAGTTATCTCTATTGGCTTTTCCTGTTTTACTTCAAATGGAGATTGAGCAAACATTACTCAAAAAATAAGTGTTTTTAATCTATACAGCCACTCGACCCTTCACTTTTTCAATCGTTCGTTCGTAATAAGATTCATACATGGGCAGGATGGCTTCAATGTCAAATATGCGAGCCTGATCGAGGGCATTTTTTCGGAACTTTGTCAATTTATCCTCATTGCTCAACAAAGAAATGGCATTTTTCGCCATGTCTTCCACATCTCCAATCTCGCTCAAAAAGCCCGTTTCACCATGTACATTGATTTCGGGGATTCCCCCCGCATTGGACGAAATAACAGGGACTTCACAAGCCATTGCCTCCAATGCCGCCAAACCAAAACTTTCATTTTGAGAAGGCAAAATAAACAAATCCGCAAGAGCCAAAAGTTCACCCACAGCATCTTGCTTACCCAGAAAACGGGTATCGTGGCAAATATGAAAGTCTCTGCATTGAGCCTCTGCATTCTTGCGCTCAGGACCATCCCCGACAAGCAATAATTTTGCAGGCATGACCTGATGGATTCGGTGAAAAACTTCCAGCACATCTTGTATGCGCTTCACTTTCCTGAAATTGGAAATGTGCATCACAATACGTTCTCCTTGTGGGGCAATTGCCTTTTTGAAGTGGTCTTTGTCGAGTTTTTGAAAAGCTTCAAGGTCGATAAAATTGGGAATGACTTCAATATCTGTTTTGATGTCAAAATAGTCAAACGTCTCTTGTCTAAGGCTTTCTGAAACGGCTGTCACCCCATCCGAATGATTGATGGAAAAACTCACCACGGGCGAAAACGTGACATCTTTGCCAACAAGGGTGATGTCTGTACCGTGCAAAGTCGTCACCACAGGAATTTCGATTCCTTCTTCTCTCAAGATATTTTTTGCCAAAAAAGCAGCAGAAGCATGAGGAATCGCATAATGAACATGGATAATATCCAGTTGTTGAAATTTAACGACATCCACTAACTTACTCGCCAA
>JBGCDY010001118.1:0-4111 GCA_045105835.1 Chitinophagales bacterium | reverse complement strand
TGCGGGCATTAGGATTCCCACTTTGGCGTTTTTAGAATCCTTGCGAACACGCTGCAATGAGACTGGAACAGTGCTTATTTTTGATGAAATACAAGCAGGATTGGGGCGTTCGGGGACACTTTGGGCATTTGATTATTATGGCGTTGTGCCAGATATTTTGACTTTGGGTAAGGCATTGGGCGGTGGTCTGCCGATTGGTGCATTGGTCAGCTCGAAGGAAAAAATGGAGCAATTTACTTTTGACCCTGTGCTTGGACACATCACGACTTTTGGAGGACACCCTTTGGTTTGTACGGCGGCTCATGCGGGGTTGAAGTATTTGTTGGACAATGAGTTGGTTGAAGGAGTGAATGGAAAAGGGAAGCTCTTGCATGACTTGTTAGTGGGGCATTCTTTGGTCAAAGAAATTCGGTATCGAGGCTTGTTTTTTGCGGTTGAAATGGAGAGCGCAGAAGTGGTTCAAAAAATTGTAGAAGGTTGTTTAGAAGTGGGTTTGGTTACTTTTTGGTTTTTGTCTAGCCCCAATGCCTTTAGGTTGGCACCGCCTTTGACGATTTCGGAGGAAGAAATACGGGAATCAGTGAGGACCATGTTGGAGGTGTTTGATAGGGTTGTAGAGGGTGGAATGGAAGAAAATGCTCGTTGAAGCCTATAAAATAGAGCCGAAATTGTAGACGGCTATGATGTTGGAACTATAAAAATTGCTTTGCTGTTCTAAACCAATTGTATTTGAATTAAAAAACCAATAGAATGGACTTCAAAACATTGGGAGATTGGTGCAAGTGGTTGGAAAAGAACTTCTCGCCAGAATTGATGATTCCGACTTTACCTGTCATTATTAGGTTGGATGGCAACAACTTTCACAATTGGACAAAAGGTTTGAATCGACCTTTCGATGAACAATTGACGGATTTGATGATAGAAACGACAAGGTATTTGGTACAAGAAACCAATGCCATTGTAGGGTATACACAATCGGATGAAATTACCTTGATTCTCTATTCAGATACCCGAAAATCTGCGATTTACAATGAGGGTAAAAAACAAAAAATCTTGTCCAAACTAACAGGTTTGTGCGTTTCTTACTTCAATGAACGTAGAGCAGAATATTTGCCCTCGCACAAGAAAGTTGCCAACTTTGATTGCAGGATTTACCAAACTCCATCCCTACAGGATGCTTGTGTGCAACTGCTTTGGAGAGAGAATGATGCAGTGAAAAACAGCATTTCGATGTTGGCGCAAAGTCTTTTTTCTCACAAAGAATTGCAGCACCTCAACAGCAATCAGGTGCAGGACAAAATGATGGTAGAAAAAGGAGTGAATTGGAATGATTTGGAGGTGAAATTCAAAAGAGGTACTTATGTCAAACGCATCAAATTTTTGAAGCCTTTCACATCAAAAGAGCTATCAGAATTACCTGTCAAACACAATGCCCACAAAAACCCCAAATTGGTCATTGAACGAAACACTTTCAGGGAAATGGACTATCCTATTTTTAGCAAAATCGCCAATAAAGTTGAGGTGATTTTCTTCAATAAAGAACCCGAATTGTTTGCTTCAAGCTAAATGTGCATCTCTATCATTTGTTTTTTCGTAAAACAGAATTCTTATATTTGTGTTACATTTCTCTCCCCCATTCCTCTATTCAATAAAGGCAAGTTCCTTCAACAATAACTCCAATCACAAACAATATGGCAATCACACAACAATGGTGGAAAGAAGCAGTCATCTACCAAATCTACCCACGTAGCTTCAAGGATAGCAATGGCGACGGTATCGGTGACCTTAGAGGCATCATCCAAAAACTGGATTACCTCAAAGAGTTGGGTGTAGATGTCCTTTGGTTGAGTCCCATTTATCAGTCTCCTAACGATGATAATGGTTACGATATCAGCGACTACTACGACATCATGAATGACTTCGGAAACATGGAGGACTTCGATGAAATGCTTGAAGGCATCCACCAAAGAGGCATGAAACTCTTGATGGATTTGGTGGTCAATCACAGTTCAGATGAACACAAATGGTTCACCGAATCCCGCAAATCCAAAGACAATCCCTACCGAGACTATTACTACTGGCGACCTGCAAAGGCAGACGGCAGCAAACCCACCAACTGGAAAGCCTTTTTTGGAGGTGATGCTTGGGAATACGACGAACAAACGGAGGAATACTACCTTCACCTCTTTACCAAAAAACAGCCCGACCTCAATTGGGAGAACCCAAAATTGCGTCAAGAAGTCTATAGAATCATTCGTTATTGGCTCGACAAAGGTGTAGATGGCTTCCGCATGGATGTTATCCCTTTTATCTCCAAACGCTTGCCTTTTGAAGATGTAGACCCGAAGAGACCCTTTAATGATGTGGCTATCAACACCTATGCAAATGGTCCTCGATTGCATGATTTTTTGCAGGAAATGGTACGTGAAAGCGTAGGGCATTATGACGTAATGACGGTTGGTGAAGGCATTGGAGTAACTCCCGAAAATGGTTTGCTGTATGTAGGTGAAGACCGAAAGGAACTCAACATGGTATTTCACTTTGAGCACATGTTCATCAACCATGGCAAAGGCGGAAAATTTGACATAGTGGATTTCCAATTGACTGATTTGAAAGAAGGTTTTTCAGCTTGGGATGGAGCTTTGGGCGAAAAAGGTTGGGTGAATGTCTACCTCGACAACCACGATTTTCCACGTATGGTTTCTCGTTTTGGAAACGATGGAAAATACCACAATGAATCTGCAAAACTATTGGCAACACTGCTTTTGACCCTGCGAGGTACACCTTGTATCTATCAAGGCTCGGAAATTGGAATGACCAATGTGGCATTTCCTTCAATAGAGGATTACCGAGATGTCGAAACCCTCAATATGTACCAAGAAGCAAAAGACAGAGGCGAAGACATGGATGCTTTTTTGAAGGCAGTTCACATTCAGGGGCGAGACAATGTGCGTACTCCCGTGCAATGGTCGGACGAAAACCATGCAGGTTTTACGACGGGTACGCCGTGGATCAAAGCCAATCCAAATTATCCGACAATCAACGCAAAAGCAGTATTGGAAGATGAAAAGTCCATCTGGTACTACTACCAACAAATGCTACAATTTCGAAAAGAACACATCGATGTTTTGGTCTATGGCAATTATGAGGTGATTGACGAAAACAACCAACAAGTCTATGCCTATAAGCGTTCGATTGAAGGAAAAACCATGTTGGTGACTTTGAATTTTACGAGCGAAAATCAAGCCTTTGAAGTGCCTTATGCAGTAGCTGACCTTCAATGTTTGAAGGGGAATTATGAAGGTGAAATACAAGGAGAAGAAGGAAACACACTTCAATTGAAGCCTTGGGAGGCAAGGGTTTATTTGGTAAGCAATTAAGTACTGAGACAAAAGAATAAAGATAAGCCTTTTTGTATTCAACGGTTTAGTAAAAAACAATACCCGATTACTTTTGATTAGGTACTTATAGAGGTTTTATGAATTCACAAAAAGGGCTTTGGCTACTCACGGTCACCAACGCCCTTCTTTATGTCTGATTTTTAGCTTAAAGTCGCAAGATTATATAATCATTCCTGCTGCTACAGTTTCGTTTGTGCCTTCGTCAATCAAAATCACACTCCCTGTAATGCGGTTTCTGCGATAAGTATCATAGAAAAGCGGCTTGGTGGTGCGAACCTGAATCCTTGCGATGTCGTTCATGCCAATGTCTTTGGCTTCTTCCATGCGGTGTAGGTTATTGATATTGAGTTTGTAACGAATATTTTTGATGACACAACGCACATCAGCTGTGGTGTGTTTTAGAGCATATTTTCCACGCTGCGCCAATTTTTGTCTTCCCAACCAACAAATCATTAAATCAATGTCTTGTCCAACTTTGGGAACATTGTTGGGGCGAATAATCATGTCACCACGGCTGATATCTATGTCATCGTCAATCCGAACGGTTACGGACATCGGAGCATACGCTTCTTTGACAGGACCATCAAAAGTGTCAATAGATGTGATAGAAGAAGTAAAACCTGATGGCAATACCATGATTTCATCTCCTGGCTTCAATACTCCTCCTGCTACACGTCCTGCATAACCTCTATAATCGTGAAACTCATCCG
>JBGCDY010001117.1:0-2769 GCA_045105835.1 Chitinophagales bacterium | reverse complement strand
CTCCGTCTATCAGTAAATCATATTCGGGTCCAGCCATTTCTAATGCTTTATCCATTGCATCTTTGAGGTTCCACCCTATACCTAAAAAGTATTTTTTTTCGCCTTTAACTTTTTTTCCTTGGGTTCGATCAATATTAAGGCTAACATTTTTTGAACTGATAACTGTAAAATCAACAAGTCGAACAGAGCAACTTGAAAGAGAGAAAGTAATAATCAGTAGAAATAGTAAATTTTTGATGTTCATTTTTTAAAAATTTAATTAATTGTAATATTTATGATGTTATTTTTTAATGAATAATTGTCATTTTTTTACCCCAAATTCCTTCTTCATTTTGAAGTAGGTAATAATACACGCCATTTGTTAAGTTATGGATATCTACCTTCACTTCTTGATAACCTTGCTTTGCTTCTTCTTCCAAAATAGTCATGACTTCCTGACCTGCAACATCATAAATGCTCAATTGAATAGAAGTTGATTGGGGGAGATAGAAAGGAATGGTGATTGTATTTGATGATGGATTGGGATAACTTTGCCCCAAAAGGATATCAGCACCTCCATTTTTCACATCTTCAATGTCAACTATATTGGTAATCTGAACAGTATAGTCTTCTACTTCTCCAAAACTAAATGTGCCACAAGATTCTGGTAGTGCTAAGTCACTTGAATTGTCTTCAAATACTCCTACCCACTTCATGGCAATTCTCATTCTGGTAGTTCCCAACTTTGCTGTTTCTCTGACTGAAAATTGACCACTTACTACACCTGTCTTTTCTTCACCTGCATCAAAAACCATTTCGCCACTGTCTGCAAAATCACCATCTCGATTATAGTCTATCCATATTCGCCAGTATTCAGTAAAGGGGTTCCCCGAATACCCAGGCGTAAGTGTAAAAGAATAATTTTTTCCGAGTTCCAAATGGGTTGTTTTAGAGGTCAAATCGGCGTAGCCATCGTTGTTTCCAGATGTGTAATTGATCTCTGCCAAAGCGACTTTTTGAATCCATTCATCACCTGTATCTTCTCCATTGGCATTGCAATACTCACTACTACTGCACCCTGTAGTTGTGAAAGTTCGAATATTTGAAAAATTGCTTGTTTGATCATTGCAGATGCTTCGTACTTGATATTCATATTCTGTGCAACTTTCTAAAATACCATTTGCACTTGCACCTGTTGAGGGAACTTCTCCTGTAATTGCCCAATTACTTGTGCCTACCTTTCTCATTTGGATAAAATAAGCAGTTGCAGTAGTTACTTCATTCCAAACAATTGTAGCGGAGTTATCTGTAATGTCATTTGCGGTTAAGTTTGTTGGGGCAAGACAATCATCTTCTTCACAGCCCGCAGTGAGAAAGACTTGAGGAGCAGAAAAACTGCTGTTTGTTCCTCCACATATAGTACCTACTTGGTATTCATATATAGTACAACTTTTTAAATTGTTGAGAATTGCTCCTGCATTCATGACTTCACCTGCAATCGTCCAATCTATAGTACCGAGTTCTCTCGCTTGAATATAGTAAGCAGTTGCATTGGAAATAGGATTCCAGTTGATGGTTGCTGAATTATCGCTAAATTCACTGATTTCGAAATTGCTAGGAGCGGAACAGTTATTTCCACCACCAATATACACAGCCCAAGTAAGATCGCATCCTCCTTGTGGTACTCCTGTTTCTGTATCCAGTATCGAATAGGTAAGCGAAAGAGCCTGGCAATCATCGCCTATGAAACCACCAACTCCCGAAATAGCACAAGGTGCAAATTGTTCTTGTATAATTTGGGGAGGTATGGTAAATCCTCCATTACTATAATCTGCAACTAAGGCTGTAGGTGAGTTGCAGATACCTAGTATTCCTATCTGAGTAGCCGAAATAACAAAGATGGTAACTTTATCTCCTACTGCGCTAACGACTCCATTGGGTAATTGACAAAACCCATCTGTTGTTTCATATGTTCCCTCACAGATTTGAGCGGATAAGCTATTGAAGTGAAAAATAATTAAAAATAATATGTATATAAATATTGATTTTTTCATTGGAATTACTGTTTTATTGAATTGATTTGAATGTTTAGTTCAAATAGACAAATCGTTGTTTCCTTACTTCACCACAAAAGGCAGTGTTTGCAGTATCTTTTCAGCTTTCACACTCAAAAAGTACATTCCGCTGGCAATGTTGGGTAAATCTATGGTTTCTTCAAGGTGTTTTGTTTCAATAGTTTGTGTGTATATCTCTCTGCCCAATACGTCTGATATGCGTATTTGCAAGGGTTGAAACGTCTCCAACTCTGCGGATAGTTGGAAAGTACCATTGTTGGGATTGGGAGAAAGGGTGAGGAAAAGGAGAGGTGACGAATTGTCTTCAATCCCGACATCATAAATGCAAATAAATGTTGGTTTTGTATGGGTATTCCCCCCTCCAGAATTGGTGACAGTGAGGCTTACATCATGACAGCCTACATTTTCATAGACAACCGTTGGATTCTTTTCATTGGAGCTAGAAGGAGTAGCACTTGGAAAAGACCAACTCCATGAAGTAGGCTCATTTGCTGATTCGTCAAAAAAGGTAACGGACAATGGAAAGTTCCCTTCTACAATGCTAGCCCCAAAAGCGGCAACAGGTGCTACTACTGGTTGTGTAACGGTAATGTAGGCAGAAATCGTTGTACTATTATTGCCCGCACTATTGGTGGCAGTTAAGGTGGCTGGAAAAGTACCAGGATTGTTGTAAACAACTGTTGGGTTTTTTAGAGTCGAGGTATTTGGAGTAGCT
>JBGCDY010001116.1:0-2271 GCA_045105835.1 Chitinophagales bacterium | reverse complement strand
AATTCTCCGAGGAGGGGAGTCTTATATATAGTGAGATTTCCCCTCTTGGGATCTTGGGATAGCTTGTGCCGAAACCTCGGTAGGCAGGGGTGGGTTGCGTTATATTCCTGTTTAATGTAGGCCTATAATGCCTTATTACTAAACTCTTGCACAGTCTAATAGTTTTGGATGGTTATCACATCACCCTTCAAGAATTAAAGAGGAGGGATGATGAAAGCTTGGTAATTAGATAGTTTTCAATGCTTAAACATGGATAGTTTTGCACTGGCTATTTCGCCTTTGGATCTAAACCCTTTGACCATTAGCCAAAAAGGAAGAAATATTTGAATCAAGCCTATAGGGATAAACAGGTCGATATGGGTACTTATACCAAATATCGAAAATAAAACTTCAATAGACATTAAAACAACTGCAAAAAGCCCAAATATGGATATAGCTCTGGGAATGAGTTTGGAGTAAAACAATGTATAGAACAAAACAAAAACGGGGAGGCAAGAGGTAAGTAGGTAGGTATAATGTGCCCACCGATGATTCTTCTTAAATACAGTTCCCATGCTTTGCAGAAAAGCATTGTCAGTTCCATTTTGTACATACTCACGGCTGAACTCCAATAGCGACAAAGCACTGTAGTTTTCAATCGCAATGGCTACAAAATTTAGGATACAAAACGATAGGTATAAATAAGCCAATTTGGGACTGTACTGCTTGAATAGAGGTAAGAGTATTACAGCGACAAGAATAGACAATGTGCCACCTAAAAGACCGAGGAGGGTGGAAAGAATAATCTGATTCGCATTCAAGGATGTGCCAACCAGAAAGTCATCGGCAAAAACTGGACCCCTCAGAAATTGGTAAATCAAAACCCCTGCAATGAAAATAAGTAGAAACAATACGCCTACTATTCTACCTGTTTGTTTATTTGAGTTCATTTTATCGTCTTCAGTTGGTGTGTCGTAAGACGATTTGGAGCCTTCAAATGTTACAGGGCATGCGTTTTTATTGTTTTTCTATTGCAGGTGCCCCAAAGGAATTGCTGCATTTTTCTGAGTTTTGAAGAAGATTTAGTGTATAATTTCAGGTTTGATTGGGTTCATTCTAAGGAGAAGGTATAGTGCAAAGCCAACTGCAACTCCTGGCACAATTCCAAGAAGCAAACACACCCAGCCATACTTCACTTTAGGGTATTCATAAACAACCCACAGAAACAAAATTACCCAACAACAAATCACATCCGTAGAATATCCAGAAGCATAAGGATTTACAAAACCTGCTGCAAATGCGCCAATGATGTCAGGATTTTCGATTAGTGGAGGGACTACTACCATGCAAAATATTGCAGTAAATAGAGTGGCTACCAATGCAATGCTGATTTTAAATATTTTTTCGCTCATGTTCTTTTTTATGTTGACTACCAGTTTGAATGAGGGCTTGGACTGAACTACCTTACAGATAAATAAGGGTATTGACTTTTAATTTCTCCGTAATTTCATTTATTGAAAGGTCATTATAAAAAATGAAATCGGAAATGGTTCCTGATGGTTTTCTGTATTGTTTTTCTAAGGCTTCAAAATATTCGTCCATTAATTCATCATTGTCAAGGTTTTCGAAAACTTGTTGCAGCATTTCTTTTGCTGAATCCTCATCTATTTCTTGCCATTTAATCATCGGTATTTTTTTTGAAGGTTTATTTATATTGTATACCTCTACACCTTTTTAGAAGACAACCAAAACATATGGATTGTCAGCCCTAAATTTTTTAAATTCAAATCTAAGCTTTTCTGAAAAACTATTTTGTTCCATACATATCATTTGAAGTTTAGGTGCATTTTTCATCCAATGCAGTATTTCGATTCCTCCAATATCACCAATTCCACAACCCACCAAGCCTATTTCGCAAACAGATTTGGGTAAATTCTTTGCCAAAGCGACTGCTCCTGCATCACCCAAAAGAGGATTGTAGCTAAAACTAATAGACTTCAAAGGCTGTTGGTTTCCTTCTTGCTTCAAACAGCTTGCAATGGCTGTTACATTTGAGGACTTGAGTTCCAAGTCCCTTAGGTTGAATACACTCATTGAAGAGGATTCATTCTCTAACCTTTCTGCTTTTTCTAAGCATTTCTTGTTGCCTATTGTTCGCAAAACTGTGGCTATTTCTAATTGAAGGCGATTATTGTTTATCAAGGTTTCTTTGTTTTAATATTCTGTGAATCAATGGGTATGATAGGGAGGTGTACTTATTTTATCAATGCTTTAATTTCTTGAATGTGTTTA
>JBGCDY010001115.1:0-3528 GCA_045105835.1 Chitinophagales bacterium | reverse complement strand
TGGTGCCCTTACTGCAATATGACCTTGCACAAACTACAAGAAGAACTTCCCAATTTCAAAGCTGCAGGTGCAAATCTATTGGCACTGACTCCCGAACTTCCAGACAAAACGATTTCAACAAAAGAAAAGCACCAATTGGAGTTTGAAGTCTTGAGTGATTTGGGCAACAAGATTGCCCACGAATATGGAATCGTTTTCAAACTCATTCCAGACGTAGCCGATATTTACCAAAAAGGCTTTGATATGCACGGACACAATGGCGACGAAAGCGATGAACTGCCTTTGGCTGCCACCTATATCATTGACGAAAATGGTGTGATACAGTATGCTTTCTTGGATGCTGAATACCGAAACAGAGCCGAGCCAAGCGAAATTTTGGCTGTTTTGAGACAGTTGAATAACTAAAAGTGCGGACAAAATTTGGATAGTATATATTTGCATTCATAGAGCGAAATATTGAATTTATCTTTCCCATAGCTAAATTACTGTGAGGGGCTTATGTGCTGCAATGTGAAAAATTGCAAGTAGAATTTCTATGTCATTTGGGCTTCAATATATGCTTTGCGAGCGAAAATATACTATCAGATTTTGTGAGACATTTTTTGTGTTTATCAACAAAAACAATCAAACGGTGAAAAAATCAATATTACTAACCAGTCTTTTTGTACTTCTTTTTTCGGCCTGTATCAAGGACGATTTTATTATGGATACAGTTGATTCCGTGTTGCGTATCACAAGCACGGTCGATACCATTGCTTTGGAATCTTCTTTCCAATTTGAGTTTATGTATTTGAACAATGTGGGGCAGTCAGAAGCGGTAAATGCAGAATGGCAAAGCTCTAATCCAGACATTATCAGCATCAACAACAGTGGCTTGGCGCAAGGTTTGCAGATAGGCACTTCCACTATTTCGGTAGAATACAGTGATGGAAACAATCTACTTAAAGATTCGATGGAGGTCAATGTCGGAGAAAATACAACGATTTCGACCTCAACAAAAATGGGCAGCATTGCTACTACAAGCACCTATAAACTAACAGGCGATTTCACCATTTCGGAAGACGGTGACGATTTACTCATCACATTTGACAGCAATTACGAAGCTTCAACTGCTTTGCCAGGCTTGTACGTTTACCTGACCAACAACCCAAACACGACTGCAAATGCTTTTGAAATTGGTGCAGTACAAATTTTTTCAGGAATGCACGAATACCGTATTTCGGGAGTCAATATCAATGATTACAGTCATTTATTGTATTTCTGCAAGCCCTTTACGGTCAAAGTGGGAGATGGAGAAATTCTTTAATAAAGCCTCAAATTCAAACTGATTTCAAAAAAAATACGCTGATGAAAAAATATACTTTGTTTTTCGCTTTGCTACTTTTTGGTGCGACCACTGCAATGGCAGGTGGTCCGTGGACACAATCAAAAGGAAAAGGCTACTTCAAGCTGTCTGAATGGTGGATAGTTTTTGACCAACACTATACCGATTCGGGTTTGATAGACCCCAATGTGACCACTGGCATTTTCAATACGGCACTTTATGCCGAATATGGTTTGAGTGATAGATTTACGGGGATTGTCTATGCGCCTTTGTTTAGTCGAAACTACATGAATAATTTGGTTTCTTTGACCACAGGAGATGTTTTGGTCAAAGGAGAAGCCCTCAATTCGATTGGAGATATTGACCTTTCCCTCAAATACGGACTGACCAAACCAGGCAGTCGGTTTCCCGTTTCCGCAACGCTTTTATTGGGAATACCTACAGGAAAAACGGGTGGTGGAGATTTAGGGAATTTGCAAACAGGAGATGGGGAATTCAACCAAATGCTTCAAATAGATACTGGTACTGGCTTCCAATTGGGCAAAATATCCAGCTATGTGAGTGCCAGTTTAGGTGTTAACAATCGCAGCAATGGCTTTTCGGAAGAGTTGCGTTATGGCATTGAAGGTGGACTTGGTTTATTGAAGCAAAAACTTTGGTTGATTGGTCGTTTGAATGGTGTGGAATCCTTCAAAAATGGAGAGACAGCGGAGACAACTACGAGTACAAGTATTTTTGCCAACAATTCAGAATACACCAGTTTCTCAGTAGAAGCCAACTACCTCCTTACTAAAAAAATGGGAGTTTCGGTTTCTTATGCTACTGCATTTCGAGGCGAAATCATTGCAGCAGCTCCTTCTTATAGTGTAGGCGTTTTCTTGGATTTGAGCAAGTAGTTAGTAAATTAAAATGAGAATGAAAATTAAAAATGCAATAAAATAAGTAGTGGACTGCAAAATGAACAGGGACTTAAAAAAGCACTTTTAGGTAGTGTTGAGTAAATTTTAAAGCATCATTTTTTTTGAGATTACTTTTATTGTTTTTTAATCTTTAAAAATGATAACCTCTGATAATCAATTGTTTTTAAACCCTATGTGTCATATTGTAAGTATTTTCTGAATGGATTGGAGGATTTAAGTTAAATATCCATCCGATAAGGTGAAGTTGACAAACTATTTAGCCTGTTTGTCACCAAATCATTGAGACCTTCTCAGATTTTTCACTAATTTAGTAGTCTATTAGCACCACTAAATTGTGACCAACAAACGCTTAACAATATGAATCGTTTTTTTATATGCTTGATTCTTTGGATGACAAGCCTCCCTCTTTTTGCCCAAAGTACAACAGAATCGGAAGAAGAACCTAAACAGCGCTTGAGCCTCTTGGATATCCCATCCAGTCCACACAAAGGGCGAATCATTGGCTTGACAGCTTGGAGTTTGGGGAGTTATGCTGCTACGATGATATCCTTAGACCAAGCTTGGTATTCACAATATGAGCGCAGCAAATTCCATTTTTTCAATGACAATGCCCAGTGGCTGCAAATGGACAAGGTGGGTCATGCTTGGACTTCTTATTCCGAAGGCTTGTATGGTGTGGCATTGTTTCGTTGGGCAGGATTGCAGGACAAAAAGGCGATTTGGATAGGTGGAATGGTGGGGACTTTTTTTCAAGCAGGAATTGAAGTCTTAGATGGTTTTTCGGCACAGTGGGGCGCAAGTGTGGGCGATTTATTGGCAAACTCAACGGGTTCGGCTTTGGTTATTGCGCAGGAATTGGCTTGGAAAGAACAGCGTTTTCGATTGAAGTTTTCGGCGCACCGTCCTGATTATGATGAATATGAAGAATCTTTGCAGTTAAGAGCCAAGGATTTGTATGGGGAAAACGTCGCAGAACAATTGTTGAAGGATTACAATGGGCAAACTTATTGGCTGACGGTCAATCCATCAACTTTCATTAAAAATCCAGATTCTAAATTTCCAAAATGGTTGAGTATTGCAGTAGGCTATGGAGCAGATGGTATTTTTGGAGGGAATTTAAATCAGTGGACAGATGGGGAAGAGGTTTATTGGGACTATGAAGGCGTGATTCCACGCCATCGACAATACTATCTTTCTTTTGATGTGGACTTAGACCGAATTCCTACCAATAGCCGTTTTTTGAAGGTCTTGTTGGGAGCGGTGAATGTATTGAAGTTTCCTGCA
>JBGCDY010001114.1:0-2716 GCA_045105835.1 Chitinophagales bacterium | reverse complement strand
CATTCGGAAAGCAATCAATTCATTTGCAAAATGATCGTATTCGTCAATCATTACATACAGTTTGCGATTAGGAGCTTTTCGCAACATGAGGGTGACAATCTCCTCCATAATGTCGGCAGGTACTTTTTTTTGAAGTGTTTCCTTTTGTTCCGTAACACTAAAGACATTGGGATAAGCAGCAAAAAAGCGTTTTGTTCCTGTTCGTACACGCTCCAAAAATCCATTGTAGGTGCTTTCTTCAGAAACCGTAGTAATTTTGGTAAATTCGAATTCTAAAACCATGTATTGACTTGCCATTGGAGTAGGATGCTGTCCGATGTAGTACTCCCCAAAAAGTTCTTGAAATTGGTCTTTGTATTCCAATCCATAATAATGGTGAAGCATAGAAATGAAAAGACTTTTTCCAAAACGACGAGGACGCAAGTAGAAAAAATACCTTTCTCCCATATTTTCCAATACCTCTACATAGTGTGTTTTATCTACATAATGGTATCCATTTTTTACCAAATCCTCGAAATTGCTGACACTATAGGGTAATTTAATTCCTTGATTCATTTCAATTACTTTTGCTGAAAGATACAGTTTTTCTAACAAAAAATCAGCTTACAAAGTTTGACAAAATGAAAATCATAATGACAAATGACAAGGCATCCTTTCAAAAAAATATTTTCTGAATAAAATCAGTATTTTGTGGGCATCAACCAAACACATACTGTCTGTCATGCAATCAATATTGAATCATACCACTGTTTTGTGGGCTTCAAAACACATCTCACTTTTGATATTTACGGGATTGTTTTTGTTCCTTTCCTCACTCCAACTTTTTGCCCAATCCAATGAAGGAACCGAATTTTGGTTTGGATTTATGGAGCATATCGACAAGAATCAGAATACCAAAGTTGCGATGATTAGCTCCAAAACTACCACAAGTGGGACAATTTCTATTCCGCTCAGAGGTTGGAGTCAATCCTTCAATGTGTCTGCGAATGAAGTTACACTGGTTACTTTGCCGATTTATGCCGAAGTAATCGGCTCGGAATCAATCGAAAATGTGGGCATACAATTGACCTCCCAATCGCCCGTATCTGTCTATATTCACCAGTATGAAAATTTTCGGTCAGAAGCCACGGTCGTACTACCCACGGTTTCTATCGGAAGAGAATATTACGCTATGTCTTATCGGGGTTATACACAAGGCAGCAATGTTTCGCCCTCTGAGTTTTTGGTCGTAGCGACAGAAGATGAAACAAATGTGACGGTTAATGTTAGTGATGAAACAGCCCAAGGAAAATCACCTGGAACCAGTTTTGAAGTCCTCCTAAACAAGGGAGAAGTCTATCAAGTACAAGCTGCAAAAGGCACGGGAGATTTGACGGGTTCTTACATTACAGGCAACAAGAAATTTGCACTTTTTAGCGGCAATAGCTGGACACAAGTGCCTTCAACTTGCCCTTATCGAGACAATTTATTGGAGCAAATGTATTCTGTAGAAACTTGGGGAAAGAAATTTGTAACCGTACCCAATGCTAAGGTTTCTTACGATGTCTTTCGCATTCTTGCCTCAGAAGACAATACCGAAATTGAAGTAGTCGGAAGCAGCAATACAGTAACAAGTTACACGCTGAATGCAGGAGAGTTTGAAGAATACCAAAAATCAGAAGCCACTTATATTTCCTCCGAAAAACCCATTTTGGTAAGTCAATACAATACGGGAAGTTCCTGCAATGGACATGAATTTGGCGACCCTGCAATGGTGTTACTCAACAGCGTAGAACAAACAAGAGACACGGTGACACTCTTCAATTCGTCCTTAGAAAATATCTCCGAAAACTACATCAACATCATTATAGCAACAAGCGAAGTTGATAATCTTATCTTTGATGGTCAGCCCATTCCGACTACTGCAACGATAGGAACAGTGGGTTTGAACGATGAATTTACCTACATACAGTTGGAGGTAAATGCAGGCGCACATACGATTATTTCGGGAGGTTGTGGAGTCATCGCAACGGCTTATGGTTATGGACAAGCAGAATCGTATGCCTATAGTGGAGGGGCAAGTTTTAGTGAAATCAATGCCAATCCCATTCCCGAAGGCGGCTGCCTCAACGACACCATTTTCTTCGATACAGGTTTGCCTCCTTCAAAATATGATTTTTTCTGGGACTTTGGAGGCGGAGATACTTCAACAGAAAAGGAATTTGAGCGCATCTACAATGAGCTGGGAACTTTCCCCGTCCAATTGGTGGTTCACGACAAATGCTTGGACACCAGAGATACCTCCAATCGAGAAATGAAAATTAGCCTTCGACAAGCCGTTGATGTGATAGCGGATATCAAGGTGTGCGAAGGAGAAAGTATTGACTTGGGGGCAACAGACTTGGCGGGCGCAAGGTATGAATGGATAGGGCCAAATGATTATTTTGAAGAACTGCAATTTCCGACTATCAACAATACGAATCCTTCCATGACAGGCTCGTATGAGGTAATCGGAATCGTGTCAGGCTGTGCTACTTTCCCTGCAATATTGGATGTAGAAATCGTACCAACTCCAGAACCCTTGCTGGATATAGACTCTGTTTTTTGCATCAAAACAGAAGAGATTATCTTGAATCCTGGTGAATTTGACACCTACCTGTGGCAAGATGGCTCGATTCAATCTACTTTTTCTTTGGAAAGAGAAGGCACTTACTCCATAGAAGTTACCAATGATTTT
>JBGCDY010001113.1:0-9550 GCA_045105835.1 Chitinophagales bacterium | reverse complement strand
TTGACGACTATAGTCACAGACGAGCGCGAGAATTGAGTCTTTTGTCTTTCATCTTTTGTCTAAAAAATCACTCATACCTGAATGATTCAATTGGGTCTACCTTTGAGGCTTTCATGGCTGGGTAAATACCTGAAACCAAACCAACGACGACACAAAGAAACAATCCTCCAAAAATCCATTGCCAAGGAATGATAAAAGGTCCACCCAAAAGCATGGAAACTGCATTGCCTGCTGCAATCCCCAAGACGATGCCCAAAAGCCCTCCAATCTGGCAGATGGTGATGGCTTCGACCAAAAACTGGGCAAGAATTGTACTGCGTTTTGCGCCCACTGCCTTGCTGATGCCGATTTCACGGGTTCGTTCGGTGACAGACACTAACATGATGTTCATCAAGCCAATAGCACCTCCCAATAGGGTGATGAGTCCAATCATGGTTGCTGCAGCAGTGACATAACTGGATTGTTCGACCAACATACTCGATAGCATATCGCTTTTGGATATCCTAAAATCATCCTCTTCGTTGAAGCGCAATTTACGAATATTTCGCATCAGTCCTGTCGCTTCAGAAATGGCAGGGTCTAAACCGTAGGTATCTTGAATAGACACGGTCACGGCATAGCTTTTTCGTTCACTTCCAAAGGCTGATTTTGCATTGAGCAATGGAATGATGCTCACATTGTCGCTGCTAAAAATACTACTTGAACCCTTTGGAGCTAAGACTCCCAAAACTTTGTATTTTCGATTGTTGATGGAAATGATTTTGTCCAATGCTTTTTCTGTTCTTGTAAACAGTTTTTTGGCGACATCGTTTCCGAGCAATACCACACTTCGTCCGCTGCCTGCATCCATTTCCGAAAAATTTCGCCCCCATTCTACATCGTAACCTGTGACTGCCAAGTAGTTTTCGTCAGCTCCAATGACTCGGATGGTAGGATTGGTTTTTTCTGATTCGTATTTGATGGTGCTGACATAACTCACTACATTGGAGATGGAAACGGCAGCAGGGTAGGTGAATCTTTCTTTGAAGTCCAAGGCTTGGTCGAGTTCAAAATCTTTGAAGTCTTTTTTTGCAGCTCTGCCTTTTCTGTGGACATGAATGCCGCCACCGCCTTTGCGTATGGTGAAATTGTTGGCTCCCATCGTGGCAAAATTGGATTGAAGGGAGGCTTTGATGCCATCGGCTGCGGTGAGTATGCCTACCAATGCCATGATTCCGAATGCAATAATCAGAAAGGTAAGTATGGTACGTAGAAAGTTTCCTCTGATAGAGCTGAGGGCTAAAGATATATTGTCACGTAGGGTCATGTGGTTTGGTAATGAATCAAAAATAAACGACACTGATAAAACAGGCGATGGTTTTAATTTGAGTTTACTTCAAAAGAGTACAATATTTGTAGAAAAACTCAGAAAGACTAATTACCAACTTCATTAGGAGTTGAACTCCGATGGAGTTCTATAGTTACCTCATCCATTTTCTACAAATATTCAATTCCTCTGGAATTGCTAAAAATACGGAACAAGTTTTGAATTTGTCTAAGAGATTTCTGTTAGATGGTACTTTGGTTTCATCAAAAATTGCGTTCTTTGTTTTGAGTATGCACAAAGATAGCCTCTTAGCACAAAAAAGTAAATCTAAGGTATGAAATTAAGATAAAATAACTATCTTTGCGCTCGCTTTTTCTATATCATTCAAAATTGAAGAACTGAAGTAATGGGCAGAAATTATGAGTTAGTAATTGTTATTACCCCTGTATTGAAAGATGCAGAGCAAAAAGATTTGGCAAATGCTTATATAGATTTGCTTAAAACTTACGGTGCAGAAATCATTGAAAAAGATTTTTGGGGCTTAAAACAATTGGCGTACCCTATCAAGAAAAAAACGACTGGGGTATATATGGTTGTAGAGTATAAATCCGAAGTAGAGGTAGTGGATAAAGTAGAATTGCAGCTCAAAAGAGATGAGCGTATTCTCCGCTTTTTGACTACTCGATTGGACAAACATGCTATTGAGTACAACGACAAAAAACGTCAAGGGTTAGTAGGACGCAACAGAAAGAAAAAAGCTGGTGAACAACAAGCTGAAAGTAATTAATATTCCAAAAGTAGAGATATTGTAAGATATGGCATCTAGAAAACCAAGAAACGCAAATCAAGAGGTTCGATTTTTAACTTCTCCAAAAATTGGTCACAAGCAAAAGAAATACTGTCGCTTCAAAAAAAGTGGTATTCGGTATATCGATTACAAAGACCCTGAGTTTTTGAAGAAATTCTTGAACGAACAAGGTAAGATTTTGCCTAGACGATTGACTGGTAACTCTTTGAAGTTTCAAAGAAGAGTCGCCCAAGCTGTTAAAAGAGCAAGACACATTGCTATATTGCCTTACGTGACTGACTTAATGAAGTAAGTCGGTATTATAAGAATACGTAGGCATTAACAGATAGACCAAATTCAAACAAGCAAACCTATTATTATAAATGATTCTAAGGTTTGCACTCATATTTTATATAATCTAACACATACATAAAGTCTGTAATATACCATGGAAGTCATTTTATTAGAGAATGTAGGAAAGTTGGGTTCTCGCTTCGATACTGTGAAGGTGAAAGGTGGTTATGGTAGAAATTTTCTACTTCCTAACAAATTAGCTATCGTTGCTAATCGTGCTAATAAAGCAAGTATCGCCGAACGAGTTCGCCAAATTCAAATGAAGGAAAATAGATTGTTCGCCAAAATCGAAGAAGTTGTGGCTAAAATCACTAATGCTACTTTGAAAATTGGAGCTAAAGTGGGTACTACGGATAAGATTTTTGGTAGTGTAACGAATCTTCAGTTGGCAGAGGTTATCAAGCAACAAACTGGCGTGGACATCGACCGACGTAAAATCACTATCTCAGAAGAGGTCAAAGTATTGGGTACTTATACTGCTACGATTGACTTTGGAAAAGAAGTGAAACAAGATGTAGAATTTGAAGTTGTATCAGAGTAGTCTTTTTCTGAAAGATTCAAACTGATTCTATTTTATATAAAATTGCCCTTAGAAATAATTTCTAAGGGCAATTTTTTTTGTTTGGGGTAATTGTAGGAAATTACTTCAATACAAAATAACCTTTCGGGTAGTTGCTTCTTCTCCAATCTGTATCTGCAAATAATAAATTCCAGCCTCCAATTCACTGATTTCAAGCAAATTAGAATGTTGATTCATCAATTGCCTCCCCAAACTATTATAAAGTATCAAATTGGGTTTATCAGTACTTTGTGGAATGTTCACAAATAGGTCTGTGTTATGAAGAGGATTGGGATAGACCAACAATCCCTCTTCCCATTCATGTACTTCAATGTCGGTGACTTCCGATACTTCAATGTTTTCACATTTTGTAAAGGAGTCACACAAATTGGTCGCAGTCAAACAAACTTCATAAGTACCAATCGTTTGGTATTGATGTGAGGTAGTAGAAGAGGTATCTGTATTTCCATCTCCAAATTCCCAAAGGTAGCTGTCTGCATATTGGGATTGATTGTCAAATTGATACAAACCCAAACTTGTGTCTTCGGCAGTAAATTGGGTGTCGGGGTAGCAATTTCCTAAGTTGTCGGTTTTGATAAGTACTAGTTCTGCCCCCCCTCCAATGATAGCAAAACCTCCTTCTTCTAATACCATTATTTTTCGGCTTCTAAGACCTGTTACTACAATATTCATTTTATCATAAAATGTATTCTGTAGTATATTACCTGTTTTGTCCACAATAACAAACCCTTTAGAGTAGGTTTTTTCTATTTTTCCATGATATAATATTACAAAATGTTCTCCATAAGCTTGAATATCATCAATGTCAGTATATAAAAGAAATTCCCCCTCGCTAAAAGGTATTTCTAAAGGAAGAAAAGATTTCAAACTGCCATCTGAATAAAAAAAAAAAAAAAAAGGAATGTTTACATATTTATTTTTTCAGAAGATATGCCTGCTATCACGATTTCTCCCGATTCGGTAATGACCATGTTTTTTGCAAAAGTCCATGTCACATATACTAATCCTTCGTGTTCTATGTCAATCAAATTATGGGAGAAATATTGTTTCCATTCCATTTCTCCCTCCGCATTGATTTTGGTAAATCCAGGAAAATCTCCCTGTATACCGCCACCACCATCTATAAGCGTTAGTAGCACAAATCCACCATCGCCACTTTCTTTGATGGCAATGCTTTTTTGTGGCGAAAAACCTAAGGCAGATGGAGTATTCCAGTAGGTATGAAAACTGAGTTTTTCACCCTCTGGACTTAGTTCGATTACAAAAGGCTGGTAATTGAAATGAGCATCCATTGAGGGGCTTGAGTTGACATCCTCTTCAATATCACCCAATATCCAATAATTCCCTTCCGCAGTTTGTAGGGCTGCCATTGCATCTGTTCTTTGGTGGGAAGTATTATCTGGGTGTGGGTAATTGAGTTGGTATTCCCATTTGATTTCTCTATTTCCATCTAATAGGCTTACAGAGGCATTTTCAGGGTCGACTGAATTATCTGTTTGAAGGAGTAAAAATTCATTATTGAAAGTGTAATATAAATTATTTGAGCGATAGTTACTAGGGGCTTCAACCCACAATAATTCTCCTTCATTATTAATTTTCACTATCAGACCTCCCGCATATAGGAGAAAATTTTTACTTGAATCTCTATAGGAATTACCTCCCCCCCATCCTACATCATAAACTTTTACCCACCCTTGAGCATAACTATTAAAACTGAAAAACAATAATAAATATAGTGCTATTATTTTTTTAAACATTGTATAGATTTTTTACCTATGGTTAAAATTATCCTTCAATCAGACCAAAAGGTTTTAATTCAAAAGAGTCTTCGCAGTTACGAATATAGCTTATTTTTCTTTGAAGTGTTGGAGAAAAATATTTACTGCATTTTTGTTAACCAATTATAAAGAAAGTATTGTTATTTATATGCTTAAAAAAGACAAAAAATAGGAGAGGATTTTTGAAGGGAAAAATAAACATAACAAGCAATCAGAACTTTATCTTACTCCCCTTGTTTCCGCATTATACGCTATCTTTGTACTTTTATTTTTAAGCATTCGATTCAATATGATAGAACTACCTATAATTACGCAAAAGCCCGAACGCAAAAGAAAACCCTCGTGGTTAAAGGTCAAATTGCCTACTGGGGAAAACTATAAGAATGTTCGCAAAATTGTGGATGAACACAAGCTGCATACCATTTGCCAAAGCGGAAACTGTCCGAATATGGGTGAATGCTGGGGAGCAGGTACAGCTACTTTCATGATTTTGGGGAATGTTTGCACTCGTTCCTGTTCTTTTTGTGCAGTGGCTACAGGTCGCCCACCAGAATACGATGAAGACGAACCTCGAAGAGTAGCAGAGGCTGTTCGATTGATGGGAGTGAAACATTGTGTGATTACCTCGGTGAATCGAGATGAGTTGAAGGATGGAGGCTCTACGATTTGGGCAGAAACCATCAACGAGATTCGTCGCCAAAGTCCAACTACTACTTTAGAGACTTTGATTCCTGACTTCAAAGCCAAGTGGGACAATTTGTATCGAGTCTTGGAAACCCGTCCTGAAGTGGTGTCTCACAATATGGAAACGGTGAGTAGATTGTACCGTTTGGTGCGACCACAGGCGAAATACAAGCGAAGTTTGGAACAGATACAAAGAACCAAAGATTTTGGAGTGCGAACCAAGTCTGGTTTTATGGTGGGATTGGGTGAGAAAGAAGAGGAAGTGTATCAAATTTTGCAGGACTTAAAAGACCATGGATGTGATATCGTCACGATTGGTCAATATTTGCAGCCTACGAAGCATCATTTGGAAGTTGCAGAATTTGTGCATCCCGATGTTTTTGCGAAATATAAGGAGGCAGGTTTGAGGATGGGCTTGCGTTATGTAGAAAGTGGTCCTTTGGTTCGGTCTTCTTACCATGCCGAAAGACATTTGTTTTAGAGAAGCAAAGAATGCTCAATAACGGTGGGTTTCGAAACCCACCGTTATTAAGCATTTTTCGAAATTAACCTACCTTCAATATAAAATCCTTCAATTAATCCTTTCTCCAAAAATTGAAGCCTCCTTAAAAATACTGCAAAAATAAACTTACATTTTTTTAGCTGAACCTACCCCAACGCCTTCCAAAAGGGGACTAAAGGTTGTAAATCTATTTTTTCCGCATTCCTTATTATTCTCTCCACAAATTTATTAAAACCCTATTTTCATAGGTTTGTTTTCTTATCTATACATTCTGTGTAATTTATTGGACACTCAAATTATGCCCGTTCATACATAATCCTGTTTCTTAATTCAAGCCTTAAAGCCAATATTTTACTTTTTTGACTTTTTAAGTTTTGGAATACCCTTTCCTCTTGCTTGTTTAGGTGCTTGATAATATGGATTTTAACTCGTGGAATCTATCAAAAAGAGATTGTAGGTATAGGCAAGCTTGAGCTGAGCCGCATTTTAAATGTCACTGTATTGTCATAAAAGTAGTATTTTGCAGACAAATCACTAATACGGTAGTTTTTTAAAAAAGTTTCAATAAAAGTGTCAGAAAAAAGTAAAAAAATGAAAGTTGGAAAAGTTTTTGCAGTAAGCACACCGATTGTATGAATCATTGACATTGTTTAAAAGCACAAATTGGTTTAAGGGTTAAATGGATGTTTTTTATTTAATAACATTTCACCTTACCAAAATTTTTGATTTTCAAATAATCACTCCCACCCCCACATTCAAAACAGAACACCCCTTCAATTAATAGTTTACACTATTTTTATTTTTAAATACTACGAGTGATGAAAAATAAAAAAGAGGTGCTCATCATAGATGATGACCAAAGTACCCGTATGTTATTAGGGTGTTTGCTGAGCCGAACCTACAATATTACGACCCAAAAGAATGGACTTGAAGCCATGGCATGGTTAGGGAATGGAAATATTCCTGACGTGATTCTATTAGATGTAAATATGCCTCGCTTAAATGGTCCTGATTTTCTGAAACTTATACGCACAAGTGGATTTTATAGAGATATTCCTGTGATAGTTGTATCGGGAATTGAACGGGAAAAAATGATGAGAAGACTTTACGAACTTGGCACAAATGATTTTGTGTGCAAACCATTCAAGCCTAATGAATTGTTTGCGAAAATTGAAAATGTTTTGACCCCTTTAAACCCCTCACACTATGAATAATGTAAATGTACTTTATCAGGCCCAAAGGCCAGGTATTCTAAACCCGAAGGTTGAAGACGATGTGGAGAATGTCTTATTTGTAGGCACAGAAAGTCCACAGGCTTATTTGGGTGTAAATACCAGTTTTAACAAAGCTAAATACCAAATCACAAATATTTCCAACTCCTTCAAAGCGTATAGATGGTTAGAAAATTACTATAACAAAAATAAAAAATTGCCTTGTGCTATTATTTGTGACCTGAATTTCTTGGAAGAAGATGACTATTTGTTTCTCTCCAACATTCAGAAAAACAAACGGTTAAAGTTAGTGCCTTTTATTTTGGTATCAGATGAAGCTGCAAGCATAGATTCTATGAGTGCATTGAAGCGTGGAATTGATGATTTTTATGCTGCACCATTTGAATGGGATGATTTGGAAAGCCGAATTCAGTTTTTGAAAATGTTCAAAATAGAGCGCTCAAAACTTAATTTGGTAGAGGAAGACGATTATAAGGAGAAAATCCCTCCTATGAAACGTGCCTTTGATATAGTCATTGCAGCAGTTGCTTTGGTGGCTTTGAGTCCAGTATTGTTGCTGATTACCTTACTTATCAAATTGGAATCGAAAGGAAATGTATTCTATTTATCTAAGCGAATCGGAAGCGGTTACAAGATATTTGAGTTCTACAAATTTCGTTCGATGTGTGACGGCGCTGATAAAGAGCTGAAAAAATTATCACATTTGAATCAATATAGTGATGAGGCAGACAATGCTTTTGTGAAATTGAAAAATGACCCAAGAGTTACACGCATCGGTCGCTTTATTCGCAAGACGAGTTTGGATGAATTACCTCAGTTAATCAATGTATTGAAGGGAGAAATGTCCATCGTTGGAAACCGTCCTTTGCCTGTCTATGAGGCAGAACAATTGACAAAAGATGAATGGTCGCAGCGATTTTTGGCTCCTGCAGGTATGACTGGACTTTGGCAAGTAACGAAGCGAGGAAAAGACAATATGTCTGTGAAAGAGCGAATGGAATTAGACATTGAGTACGCCAATCGGTTTTCCTTGTGGTATGACTTGAAAATAATTCTCAAGACCGTTCCTGCAATGATTCAAAAAGAAGCAGTTTAATCTCCTGATTTGTATAGAGATAGAAAGATACTGCACTGCAAATGAAAATTATAAAACCTAATTATTTTTTACTCTATTAGTTTGTTTTTTCCCAAATATCGAGGTCATGAAAGAAAAAAGTACCCAACCGTTGATATCCATCATTACCATCAATTACAATCAAACCCAAGCGACTTACGAATTGCTTCAATCCATCAAGGAAATAAGCTACGTAAATTATGAGGTCATTGTGGTGGATAATAATTCTGATGAGAATCCGAAACCCTTGATTAATGCACTTTTTCCAGAAGTGACGGTTATTCTAAGCAACAAAAACTTGGGATTTGCAGGAGGCAATAATTTGGGAGTTGCAGCAGCAAAGGGAGATTACTTTTTCTTTGTGAACAACGATACGGAATTGACCAAAGATGTGATAGAGAAGCTTTTGGCGATGTTTGACAAGGTTCCCGATTTGGGAATGGTCAGCCCCAAAATATGCTACTATGACGAACCCAATCGCATTCAATATGTGGGTTTTACGAGGATGAATCCTTATACGGCTCGAAATACAACGATTGGCGAACATGAAATAGATGAGGGACAATACTCTCAACCAGTGCCTACACCTTATGCTCATGGAGCTGCAATGTTGGTCAAACGTTCGGTGACAGAACGCGTTGGCTTGATGGCAGAAACCTTCTTCTTGTACTACGAAGAGTTGGATTGGTGTGAGCGCATCCGCAAAGCAGGTTATGAAATCTATGTAGAACCGAATGCACTGATTTACCACAAAGAATCACTTTCGGTCGGAAAACTGAGTGCTTTGAAGACCTACTACGTCACCCGCAATCGAATTTTGTTCATGCGTCGTCATGCTTCAAATCTTGAATGGTTGGCATTTGTTTTGTTTTTGGTCTTGTTCACGATTCCCAAAAATTTGATTTCTTATGCCATGAAGCGAGACTTCAAACACATCAAAGCTTTCTCAAAAGGTATTCTGTGGAACTTTTACCATCGAGCAGAATCTGATTTTGAAGCCAAGTTAAGTTTGCGCTAAACCCCTGAAATAGAAACCAATATTTTGACTTTAGGGAGATAGAAATAAATATGTTACGCAAATTTTAGGAAGGTATTTTTTCTTTTAGGAAGGCAAAATTTTTTAGCATAGCAGGGCTATGGTCAAAAATTTTAACGCATCTAAAAGAAAAAAGAACGAGTAAAATGCGTAGGCTATTATTTGCTAAATCCCTTA
>JBGCDY010001112.1:0-4760 GCA_045105835.1 Chitinophagales bacterium | reverse complement strand
TTCCCTATGAGTTCACCAAAAATCCCGAACCTCCCAAAGTGCCACATGACCACAATCCCGTAGGTTCTTACCGCAAAACTTTCAATGTGCCTGCCAATTGGATGGACAGAGAAGTGTTTATTCACTTTGGGGCGGTCAAGTCGGCATTTTATATTTGGGTCAATGGCGAGCGAGTCGGTTACAGTCAAGGCAGCAAAACGCCTGCTGAATTTGACCTCACGCCTTATATCCGTACAGGTGAAAACTTGTTGGCAATTGAAGTATATCGTTGGAGTGATGGCAGTTATTTGGAATGTCAAGATTTTTGGCGCATCAGTGGCATCGAACGAGATGTCTATGTTTATTCTACTCCGAAATTGCACATCCGAGATTATTTTATCAAAACCGACCTTCGGGACAACTACGAAAATGCTTGGCTCGAAGTCGAAATGAATCTCCGCAGATACAGCGAAAGAGCCGATAAATCGGGAAGCATGGAAATGGAATTGTTGGATGCTTCGGGAGAACAGGTTCGCGCCACCAAACGAGATTGGGAATTCAAAAGCGAAGATGGCGATGAAAAGATTTTTACTTTCGGCAAACCCATCTTTGAACCCAAAAAATGGACTGCCGAAACACCTTATCTCTATACGTTATTGGTGACATTGAAGGACAAAAGAGGCAGAACGCTGGAAGTTTTGTCCTCCAAAATTGGTTTCCGCAAGGTCGAAATTGTGGAGGGACAATTGCTTGTCAATGGGCAGTATGTGTATTTGAAGGGAGTCAATCGGCACGAACACGACCCTACAACGGGACACGTTGTTTCGGAGGAGTCCATGATTGAGGACATCCAATTGATGAAACAATTCAACATCAATGCCGTCCGAACTTCACACTATCCCAACGACCCTCGCTGGTACGAACTCTGTGACGAATATGGTTTGTATGTAGTGGATGAGCCAAATATCGAATCACATGGGATAGGCTATGATTTGGATAAAACACTGGGCAACAATCCAGATTGGGGCGAAGCACATTTGCAGCGAACACAGCGAATGTTGGAGCGAGACAAAAACCATCCTTCCATTATCATCTGGTCTTTGGGGAATGAAGCTGGGAATGGCGTGAATTTTTATGCTACTTACGAATGGATTAAAAAACGGGATACAAGCCGTCCTGTGCAATACGAACGGGTACAAGACAAATGGGGCAAAGACGCAACTGTTGACTACAATACGGACATCATTGCGCCGATGTATGAATGGGCAGACGATTTGGTGGCTTTCGCTGCAAAACATCCCGATAAACCTGTGATTCTTTGTGCGTATGCCCATGCGATGGGCAACAGTGTGGGGAATTTGAAGGAATACTGGGACATCATGGAGGCACATCCACAATTACAGGGTGGTTTTATTTGGGATTGGATGGACCAAGGTTTGTACAAAAAACTTGAAAACGGCAAAACGATTTTTGCCTATGGCGGTGATTATGGGGACGAAAACACGCCAAGTGATGCCAATTTTCTCTGCAATGGCTTATTGTTACCCGATCGCACACCTAATCCACATTTGTGGGAAGTCAAAAAAGTGTATCAATACATCAAGGTTGAAGCGGTGGATTTGGAGCAAGGAAAAATCAGAATTGACAACCAATATGCTTTCAAAGGCTTAGATGATTTGTACTTGCATTGGCAGATTTTGGCGGATGGAAAACCATTGAAGGAAGGGAAAATAATGGAATTGCCGATTCCTGCAGGTACAGATGTCACGATTCGTTTGGAAGATTTTGCTTTTGAAAAACAAAACGATGTCGAGTATTTCCTCAATGTGTCCTTTCGTACCAAAGCTGAAACGGCTATGATTCCTACAAATCATGAGTTGGCAAACAAACAATTTGAGATTGAGAATACTTTGAAATCAAAAGTGAATGAAATCAAAACCGATGCTGCAATAAGTCTCAAAGAAATAGGAGAGGAGTATGTCATTGAAGGGGAGAATTTTTCGGTTGTCTTCAATAAACGAAAAGGAGCAATGACTTCTTTCAAACATAAAAATACGGAATTCATTGAAGCTCCTTTGCAGCCTAATTTTTGGCGTGCGCCCAATGACAATGATTATGGCGCAGAATTACCCACCAAATTGAAGGTTTGGAAAACGGCTTTTGAGGAGGCGAGATTGACCAAAATGGAAGTACAAAAAGTGAATACAAGTCAAATTGAAGTGCTAACAGAGTGGGCTTTATTGAAGGGAGATGCAAAGCAAGTAATTCTGTATCAAGTTTTCGGCAACGGGAAAATTAAAATTTCAAATAACTTTGAAATTAAAAGTAAAGAAAATCTTCCGATGCTTCTGAAATTTGGGATGAAAATGCAGATGCCTAAAAATTTCAATGATTTTGCATGGTATGGGAGAGGAGCACATGAGTCTTATTGGGATAGAAAAACAAGTGCTTTGGTAGGTGTATATGAGGGGAAGGTAAACGAGCAAGTGCATCCTTATGTAAGACCGCAAGAGACAGGGAACAAGTCGGATGTTCGATGGGCAACTTTGACGAATGAGGAAGGAAGAGGATTGAAGGTGCGTTTTGTGGAGGATTACTTGAATGTGAGTGTGAACCATTTTGCAGAGGAAGATTTGGACGGGGGAGAAGTGAAGAGTCAAACGCATTTTGGAGAATTGGAGGAGCGAGATTGGACGACTTTGAACATTGATTGGCAGCAAATGGGAGTAGGGGGAAATACAAGTTGGGGCGCATTGCCTTTGGAAAAATACCAATTGCCTTTTAAGAATTATGGGTATTCGTTTGTGTTGGAAGTGGTGAAGTGAGACTTCATCAATAAGGAGGGATTTAAATCCCTCCTTATTGATGTGTATTCCTAAAAAATATTGTGTCAAGAATCATTAATCAACATCACACTATGCACCTCAAATACACTTTCTTATTTCTTCTCTCATTCACTTGCTCCAAATCTACTCACTTATTCGCCCAAGAACAAGATGGCTCAAAACGTTATTTAGAAATTGCAGAACGACGTTCGATTCCTCCCAAAATGCGTACGGACATCAAGCATACAATCTTTCACACCTCTCGTTATTTGTATCGAACATATCAGATTCAGGATGGGGTAGATACTGTTTTTGAGGAGACGAAGTACCGAGAAGCTGGACGAAGGGGAAAACATATTGAACACTACTTTGAAGGGGAAGGAGTTACGCATTTTGAGTCATATAAGAAGAATGCAAAAATAACGGGTTGGGCAAAAGTGGGAAAGGTGTACTGTGCGCTCTATTTTGTAGGCAGTATGCTGAATGCCATCAATCCTGGAGATGTGGATTTTGTGCAGAGAGATAGGAGAAGAGCAGTAGTTTATGCAGGTTTGACAGTTGGTGCAGAGTTGTTGGTGGAAAAACACAGTAAGTTGGAAAGAGAATATTTGGACAAGGCGGTATTGTCCTACAATGGCTTGAGTCAAACTTCAATGAATGTGCCTTCTAAGTGGAACTTAGGGTTTCGTTATAACCCAGCATTGAAGACTCCAATGATAGGAATTGTCTTTTCATATTAAATAACAAAAGGATGATTCTCTTTGTGAGAGAACCACCCTTTTGTTATAATCCTAATTTAGGATATTGTTTTTTTTGTGAAATGTCCTTGCGAATTTAAAAACTAAATTTCTTTAATACAATGGACTTCAATAGGCATTACGCCCCATTCGCCCATACAGTCTTTGGAAATCCATTCGATGAAAGTGAAGGATAAAAGAACTTGTTTGTTTTCTTCAAAACCAAAGTCTTCTGCTCCTTTGAGTGCATGTAGTCTTCCGCCTCTATCTTCTACATCCATCACCCAACCGCCGCAGTCCAATAAATGAAGGGTAGCTTTGTGGGTAAAGTGACAATCTGAAGTAGTGAGCAATACGAGGTTGGGAATAGATTCGTTCATTTCTACACCACCATCCATGGTATAAGTAGTTGTGTCGTCGTCAGGTGGAGGAACGTCTATACCTCCTGTCAAAGTGGGAGTATTGTCAGGCTGTTGTCCTTGTGAAATGTTGTTTGTGGGAAGTTCGGATAACAATTCTTCTTTCATGCATGAGCTGTTCAGGAGGACAATAAATAACATGCCCATCCATACGAAATGTCTGATAAGGTTGTTCATTTTTTTACTCTGATTTTGGGGTTCGTAACAAAAATTAGAATGTAATTTGAGCTTTGGGTGAACCTTTTAATTGTTAAAGAATGTGTGTATATGCTTGACTATGGGTAGTCAAGTATTGTGCCAATCTCATAACAATCATTATTCTTGACTCAATAATGACAATTGAGCTAAAGTCAAGAAAGAATGTGGATTAGGATAGTTCGCTCCAAGAATTTGGAGAAAATAAAAACGAAAAAATACCTTTAGGATTGATTTTTTGTGCAATAAAATTGCAAATGGATTTTGCTTTACTTCCTTCGAAATTTTGTGGCAAAAGATATCAAGAAAAGGAAAGAATTTGAATCTGGGGGAGAGATACTGCTATTAACAGCAAATAAGAACAAAGGCTTCAGCATTATGGCTTGTTTAATGGTTATTAGGTAGTTTTAGCAAAAAAAACTTTGGAATGGTGGTTTGGAAGATGACTCTTCGTTCCCAAAGTAAGGGATGTAGAAATAAATAGGCTACTCAAATTTTATAAAGGTATTTTTTCTTTTAGGAAGGCAAAAAATTTTAGGATAGAAGGGCTATGGTCAAAATTTTTAACGCATCTAAAAGGAAAAAGAACGAGTAAAATGTGTAGG
>JBGCDY010001111.1:0-5540 GCA_045105835.1 Chitinophagales bacterium | reverse complement strand
ACTATATCCCCCACTCAAACGTTTCACCTGCACCTGAGTCCCAATCCTTTCCTTCAAGGCTTCGACATGCGAAATAATACCAATCATTTTGCCTGAAGACTGTAGATTTTCGAGGGTAGTCATGGCGATGTCGAGCGTGTTGCTGTCAAGAGTACCAAAACCTTCATCAATAAACAGCGACTCAATTTGTGCCTTTCGACCTGCCAAATCCGACAAGCCCAAAGCCAGCGACAAACTCACCAAGAAGCTTTCACCACCCGACAAAGTCCGCATCGAACGAAGCGTATCTGCTTGATAAACATCCACAATCTCCAACTCCAATTCCGCCTTATCATCATTCCTACATTTCTGTACCAAATAGCGAGGGTTCAATTTTTGGAGGTGAATATTGGCGAGTTGGACGAGTTTGGCGAGGGTCAAACCTTGTGCAAACTTGCGGAACTTGTCGCCTTTTGAAGAGCCAATCAGTTCATTTAGGTTTTCCCAACGTTTCCACTCTTTCGTTTGTTGAGTGATTTTTTGGGTCAAAGCCTGAAATTTAAGCTTCAATTTTTCATCTTCCTCCAGTTGCAATTTGGTGCGTCCAATTTCTTGGTTAATCGTCTCCATTTCTTGGTTTTTGGAGACCTTCAATGCTTGAATTTCGGTTTTGTCCAAATCGGTCAGTTTTTTAACCTGTTCGATTTGCAGTGATTCTTGGTTGTCTTTCAGTGACTTATTGAGTTCTGCTGTCTCCTTGTCGATTTGTTTTTGCTGTGCCTCAATGCGACTTGCTTCTGCCAAAGGAAGAATACCTTCTTCTAAATCCCGAATCGTAGAAAAACCAGCAGTTTGCAAACTCTCTTTGAAGCCTCCTTCAAAAGTTTCAAGGAGTTCACCATCTCTTTGTTGTTCAAAACGGCGAACTTCCAAAAGCTCTTTTTGGGTTTCTAATTTGGTGTGTTTGTCGTTGTAGATGTTTTGTTGTGTTTCCAGTATTTGTTGTTGTTCGTCAATAACTTGTCGAAGTCGAAGCCTTTCCTTTTTGGCATCTTTCAGTACAAAGGTAGAGGTCAATTGATTTTTGGAAGTTTCGAGTACATTTATCTTTTCTTGAAGTCCATCCCATTCTTTTTTGACTGCCACTCGTTGCCGATTTTTCTCCAAAAACACTTCTTTTGCAGTGCTCAACCTCGATTTATAAGACTCCAAATTTTCCTTCAATCCATCTCTGTGAACAAGTTTGGATTGATAGGTTTCTAAGCGTTGTTCGAGTCCTACAATAATTTTTTTGTGATTGGGTGCAGATTTGAAGCTTGTCTGGTATTTCTGCAACGTTTTTTCTACAACTGACTCTCGTTCTTGACTTTGCTGTTCCATTTCGCCCAGCTTTGCACTGGCTTCTTGCCATTCTTTGCCCAAACGCTCCCAATTTTCCTTTGCCTTATCCGATTTATTGCGGGCTTCTTTGAGGGCATCGCTGTAGTTTTGCACCGATTTTTGGAGTTCATTGATTTGCCCTTCTCGTTCTTTTACAGCAGTCAATTGTTTTTTGGTGTCCTCCATTGATTGCTCCTGATGTTTTTTGGCAGTTTCGATGGGAACAACACTTTTGATGGCATACTCACTTTGCAGTAGTTTGTTAAGTGCTTCAAATTTGTCTTTGACTTCCGCATTTTCCGTTCTCAGATTTTTGCCTTGGGCTTCAATGTTCTTTTGTTCGTTTTCGACCGTAGCAATGTCTTTTTCTTGTGTGCCAATGCTTTTTTTCAGTGCCTCAACCTTTTTCTTTTGCTCATTGAATTCCTTTCGCCGCTTGGAAACATCGGTTTGGTAATGCCCCTCTGCATAAGGATGGTGCTTGGAACCACACAAAGCGCAGGGTTTTCCTGGCTCCAAAAGCTTGCGTTTGTCGGTCAAACTTTCGATGGTGCGCTCTGCCTCGTAGAGTTTTTCGGATTTCTCCAAAGATACTTGCTCTCGCTCCAAATCCAGTTCTAACTGTTGGTGTCCTTTTTGGAGTTGGGTCAAATAATCTCTGTTTTTCAAGTACTTAAAACGCAAACCTTCCACTTGTTGTTGGCGTTTGAGGTAATTGTTGGAGAGGTCAATTTGTTGTTCGAGTCGGGTAATCGTGGGCTGTAATTGCAGAAGTTTTTCCTCCAATATTTCCCGTTTTTGGGCTTGGGCTTGTTCGTTTTCGAGTTTCGCCAAAGCGACTGTTTTCTTGTCCAAATCACCTTGGTAATAGCGCAGGTTTTTCGACGATTCATCTATGCTTTTTTGCTCCTTGTCTCTTTCCGAACGTTTTTTGTTGACGACTCTTTTTTGTGCCAAAACGTCCTTTTGCATTTCCTCCCAATAACCCAACTGTTGTTGAATCAAGGGAATGTCTACGCTCAAATTGTTATCCGCTTGATTTTTCTCCAACCAATTGTTGGTGTTTTTCAATGCCGTTTCTGTGTCCTCCTTGTATCGAGTCCATTTTTTTTGTTCCGCTTGATTTTGCTGCAAAGCCCTCTCCAAATCCCTCAATTTTGCCTGTTCTTTTTGGAGGGCAGTTTGCTGCAAAGCCATTTCATTTTCGAGCTTCAAAACCTCTTCAATGATGGGTTCTGTTTTCTGTTGAGTGGATTGTGCTGCCTCCAATGCTTTTTTTGCGGTTTTCTTCTCGTGGAAAGCACGGTCTTTGGCTTTTGCCAAATCGGGTAAAAGTGTCTCTCGGATGTGGTGAACCGTTTTGTCGAGTTCTTGGATTTTTTGGTGTCTGTTTTTCCATTCTTTCAAATCTGCCTGAAAAGGTACTGCCGTTTTGTGCAATTGCAGTTTGGAAAAATCGGATTGAAGGGCTTGGGTTTTGCCCTGCAATAAAAGCTCTTGCTGTTGTAATGTTTGAACTTTTGCGCCCAATTCCTGCAATTTTTTGAGCCATTGCAGATGTACCTGAAAACCTTCTATTTCTTTGCGAATGAAGAGAACGGCATCTTGTTTTTCTTCAATCTCCAATTGCAGACCTTGTTTGGTTTCGGGAGAAAGCAATTCTACCTGCCCCAGTTGTTCCTGCAATTTTTCTGTTTTGATTTTTTCTTCTTTTGCTTTCAAAAAAGCCGCTTCCGAAATTTTGGAGTAGGCATCCGTGCCAGTAATACGCTCCAGCAATTCGCCCCTTTCGTTCTCCTTTGCCTTCAAAAACGCTGCAAAATCTCCCTGCGCCAACAAGACCGATTTTCGGAAACTCTCATACTTCAATCCAATGAGTTGCTCGATTTTGTTGCGGGCTTTGGTCGCTGTGCCTGTTCCGTGTACATTTTTTTCGGTGTCCAAATCCACCAAGGAGTGATGCACCCCCTGCAATGTGCCATCTATTTTACCCCTCGCTCGGCGCAATCCCCACTTCGCTCGGTACTTTTTTTTGTGAACTTCAAACTCCACTTCTGAAAAACTTTCTGCGGTGTGACGGGTCATCAATTCATAGGGCGTATCGCTGCTATATCGAGCTGCCCGACCATACAGTGCCACCGTTATCGCATCCAAAATGGACGTTTTTCCTGCGCCTGTTGGCCCCGTGATGGCAAAGAGTCCTGCTTCTGCAAAGGGGCTTTTGTTGAAGTTGATGGTGTGCTTGCCTTTGAGAGAATTGATGTTTTGGAAGTGTACGCTTAGGATTTTCAATGTTGAAGTTTGTTTTTTTTATGGATGATATTTTGGGTGTGTGAAAATAGGGAAAATTTGAGTGAATTAAAGTGATTTGTTTGTTATTTAAGGTAAATTGAAGATATTGACAACTTGAATACTTAGAAGGGAATCAATATTTACTGATTTTACCTGCATTTTATGCCTAAATAAGTTTTAAAATAAATTTAATATGAACGTAGAAGAAATAAAAAAACTTTGTTTATCTGGCTCAAAAGCTTATTATAATTACTTAAAAGAGAAGGACAATGGAGGAGTTGATGAAATAATAATTCTCTCAAAGAAAAAAATTAATCACAATACTTTTTTATTTAAAATTGGGAAAAAACTTTTTAACCCTGATACTGTATCATTTAGGTGTGATAAGGTAAATTTTACCTTAGAACAAATACAAATAAAAATTTATGATAACAAGAAAAAAGCAATAATAGTAAAGGTTAGTCACCCAGATATCATCAAATTAATTGAAAGTACTGAGGTAGAGAAATGGAAAATAATTATTGATTTGAAATTTTTGGTACAAAGAGTAATTGATTGGTATAAAAGAAATGGAAGTTCTTTGAAATTTTATTCAGAAAGGAATAGTTCATGTTTAGATTTTGATGATTCTGTATGCAAAGGGGATTTAAGACCATCTGGTGAGCAGTTAGAAGCTCTTAAAACTATCTTTACCCATAAGCTGAGTTATATCTGGGGAGCACCTGGAACTGGAAAAACAAGATTTGTCTTAAGTTACGCTTTACTTAACTATTTAAAAAATGATAGGAAAACTTTAATTCTTGCACCAACAAATACAGCTTTAGAACAGATATTTAGAGGAATCATAGAGGTTACAGATAATGCAAAAATAGATCGGTCATTGCTTCTAAGAATGGGGTATCCTTCTAAGAAATTTGCTACTGATTTTGGTGAGGTGTGTGAAATTCAAGGAATTGAGAAGCAGTTGGAATCTATTAATAGGGAGATCAATATTTTAAGGTGGATTCTTAAAATTGAAAGCCCAGAAGAAATAGAACGGAAAAAAAACATTGAAAAGCTTGAAGATTTGAAAAACTTGATAGAAGAGGAAATAGAATTACGAATTATTAGCAAACACTATAGGGATGAATTAAAAAAACAACGTAAGAATATAGAAGTTTGCAACTATTCGATAAGAGACATAAAGGAAGAGCGAACAATAATTCTTAAAAAGAAAAACTCCATTTTATCAAAGTTTTTTCAAATATTTTCATCCAAAATGAATTTTGAAAAAGAACTCGAAAGCCTAAGAAACAAAGAACAAAAAAATAAAAATGAAATAGAAAAGTATCAAAAAGAGAAAGCAAGTATTGACAACAAATCACTTGAGATAACTGTTGAATTGCATGATTTAGGAGAGTGTATACCTGATGTATTAAACTCTCTTAAAAATAAATTCCCTGATTTGAAATGTGATATAATTGCAGTGCAAAAACAAATTGATACTCTTAGAAATGAGCAAAGTAAACAAAAAGAAGAAGATTATAAAGCATTATCTTTTGATTATGAACAACACAGTTATGACGAGTTGAAGCAGATGTTAGAGAAATTAGAGAAAGAAAAGAATAGACTTACTTTATACTCATTAGAAGTTAGGTTGGAAAATACAAAAATTATTGGAGCTACAATTGATACCTATTTATATAGATTTATGGAAGAACCATTAGATGTAGCACATATTTTTATTGATGAAGCTGGTTATGCAAGTATCGTCAAAGTGCTTACAGTCTTTACATCAGATATTCCAATTACAATGTTAGGAGATCATAAACAACTTCCTCCTGTTTGCGAAATTTCAAGATATGATATTGAAAAAGAACCTTCTTACAAAAATATTTTTGTGTGGGATC
>JBGCDY010001110.1:0-10500 GCA_045105835.1 Chitinophagales bacterium | reverse complement strand
AAAGGAGATTACAGCACAAAAAAGGTATATAACGATAGCCCATTGGAGGTTGCCAAACAGTTTGCAGACAGCGGCATTCAGTACCTACATTTGGTAGATTTAGATGGTGCAAAGTCCAAGCATATTGTCAATTACAAAGTCTTGGAGAAAATTAGTGCTGCGACTGATTTGAAAATTGATTTTGGAGGAGGCTTAAAGTCTGATGAGGACTTGCGAATTGCCTTTGAATGTGGCGCAAATCAAATCACAGGAGGTAGTATTGCTGCCAACAATCCAAACTTGTTTTGTGAGTGGTTAGTAGCTTATGGTGCTGAAAAAATCATATTGGGTGCGGATTGTAAAAATCGAAAAATTGCTATCAATGGTTGGTTGGAAAGTTCAGAATTGGAGGTAGTGGATTTTATCAAAGACTACAAAATCAAAGGGATACAATACGTTATTTGCACAGACATTGCCAAGGATGGAATGTTGCAAGGAACCTCCAATGATTTGTATGCAGAGATTTTGGAGTCAACAAATGTAAGTTTGATTGCAAGCGGTGGCGTTTCCTGTTTCCAAGATTTGATCGAATTGAAGGCTTTGGGATGCGAAGGTGCAATTATCGGAAAGGCAATTTACGAAGGCAAAATCACCCTAAAAGAATTGGAGAAATTATGTTAAAAAAAAGAATCATTCCCTGCCTCGACATCAAAGACGGCAGAACCGTGAAGGGAATCAATTTTGTGGGTATTCGTGATGCGGGCGACCCCATAGAATTGGCTAAAAAATATGTGAGTCAAGGTGCTGACGAACTGGTGTTTTTGGACATTACCGCCACCATAGAAAAACGAAAGACCCTCATCGAATTGGTGCGGCGAATAGCGCAAGAAATCAACATCCCTTTTACCGTTGGGGGAGGCATCAATACCGTTGAAGATGTGAGGAAGTTGATTGGCGCAGGTGCGGACAAAGTGAGCATCAATTCCTCGGCTGTGAAAAACCCCAAGCTCATTTCTGACATCGCAAAAGAATTTGGTAATCAATGTGTCGTAGTGGCTATCGATACCAAGTTTGAAGAAAACGAATGGAAAGTATTCGTTCATGGAGGAAGAACACTTACCCCTCTAAAAACCGTAGATTGGGCAAAACAAGCGGAGGAATTGGGAGCTGGAGAACTACTGATTACTTCGATGAACAATGATGGTACAAAGTCTGGTTTTGCATTGGAGATTATCCGAAAGGCAGCCGAGGTGGTCAATATCCCTGTAATTGCCTCTGGCGGAGCAGGTTCTAAACGCCACTTTAAAGAAGTGTTTGAAAACACCAAAGCAACAGGCGGGCTCGCTGCGAGTATTTTCCATTACGGAGAAATACCGATTCCCGAACTCAAACAATATTTAAAAGCAGAAGGCATTGCTGTGAGAATTCGTTAAAAAAATCAATAAAATGAACATAGATTTCAACAAAGGAAATGGACTCGTTCCTGTAATTATACAAAATGCTGCTACCTTGCAAGTTCTCATGCTTGGTTACATGAATCAAGAAGCATTCGAGAAAACCAAAGCAGAAGGAAAAATCACCTTTTTCAGCCGAAGCAAAAATAGGCTTTGGACAAAGGGAGAGAAATCAGGTAACTATTTGATAGTGAAAGATATTCGATTAGATTGTGACAATGATACGCTGTTGATTCGAGCCATTCCTCATGGGCCAACTTGTCATACAGGGAGTACCTCCTGTTTCAAGGAAGAAACTGCAAAAGGTTTTATTTACGAATTAGAAAGAACCATTAGCCAACGGATTGACGAGAACGATGAAAAATCCTATACCAACAAACTTTACAGAAGAGGCATCAACAAGGTCGCTCAAAAGGTAGGAGAAGAAGCAGTCGAATTGGTCATTGAAGAGATGAGTAATGACGACAATTTGTTTAAAAATGAAGCGGCTGATTTGATGTATCACTACCTGATATTACTGAAATCGAAGGGGTGTCAATTGGAGGATATTGAAGGGATTTTGGAGGGAAGAAGGAGAGGCAAGGTAGGATGATAAAACATAAAAACTATAATTTTATTGAAGTTTTATTACCCTTCCATTCGAACTTTTCACAACTATCTTTATCCCCGCAACTTTCGCTTCTTCAATCTTCAAATTCACCCCCAAACCCTGCAATACGTGCTCTATCTTTTCCGCTTCAGGATGAGAAATCTTCAAACCGACCAATTGACAACCCTTCAAAAGTTTATCCGTAGGATGGTGACTCGAACCTTGCCAATCCACCATAAAAGGCAGCACATCAACACTCGGTTCACAGGTAGGCATCACCAACCTCCAAGTCAATAAGCCGCCATCCGTCATTTTTCGTTGTCCACCATGAATCTCGCCCAATTTTGTATCATAGCTTTTGAGGCAAGAGCTGTCGGATTCAAGATTGGAGGATTTAAGTGCCCAACGGGTGATTTGGGGGCGGTCAATAAGGTCAATCCCCATCCATCTGGGAGCTTCAATTTTGGTATTGGATTCGTCAATTGCGAGCAACTCCAAATAGGTTTGTCCACCCAAATGCAGCAGCGCATTTTTTGTACCTTGCGTGCGGTGATAACCTCCAAAAACAGGGCGCACACCCAAGCGTTTTTCCAAATCATTGCAGGCTGCGTCTAAGTCTTTCACCGAATAAACGATGTGGTCAATGTCTCTTCTGATGTTCATTTGACGGGGTATTTCTCTAATTATTTGGTAATCAAAAACTCAGTGCCTCTGAGTCTCCGTGTTCAATAAAAATGTACGGCTATTGATTGCCCTTCTTCTCCAAAATCTGCTCTGAAACAAAAAACGCACTTTGAACCGCCCCATCCATATAACCAGGAAAACTCGGAGCTGTTTCAGCCCCTGCAATGAAAAATTTGCCGCTTAAATAAGCCTGATGATAAGCAGGGTGACCATTGTTTTGGTGCGGTAGAATGTGTTCAGCGTAAGGTTTGAAGGTGAAGGGTTCGTTTCTCCAAACGGTTTCTTCATAGCTAAGGTAATTGTTGGCAGCTTCGCCATAATATTTGCTCAATTGCTTCAAAACCATTTGGATGCGCTGTTCCTTGCTCACCGAAAAATAAGCTCCATTCAGAAAGCCCTTCAATGCAAAAAAGGAATCCTCATAATTGGAGTGGTCGTACATTTCGGGAATCGGTCCGACATTACTCATAATCGTTCCACTCGTATTTTTTTCTCTCCAAAAAGGCTGGGCATAGGTCAAACCGACTTTGATGGATTCTCCCATCCAAGTATGTGTTTGGTTTGCCAACTGCAAAACATCATTGGGCAAAACAGGCTGAATGTCAATCGAATTGACCAGCAAAAAAGGAGGCAAAGTCGACACCACGAAGGAAGCATGAAAAGTATCTTTGTCCGTTTTTACTACAAAACCATTTGGGGTTTGCTGAATGTATTGAACCACCTGACCTGTGTGAATTTGCTCCGAAGGAATCTTTTTTTGCAGGGCATCAATGAGGCTGTAAGTACCGCCTTGCACCCGAAAACTGGGGTTTGTATTGGGAGCTAAGGTCACCAATTGTGGCGGACTGGTCGAGATGGCTTCGTAAATTGCAGATTCGCCCAATGCTTGTTCAAAAATCCCCACACCCAATGTTTCCAACAAATCGTTCAGGTGATGGTGTTTTTTGCCGAGCCAAGTTGCGCCCATTTCGAGGGGCTTGGCTTCTTCATACGATTGTGTCGAAATCCGTCCGCCCAGCCTTTCTCTGGCTTCCAAAACCTTGAAATCCATGTTCTTTTGTTGGAGTAAATAACCGAGAGTCAGCCCTGTTAAACCCCCTCCAATGATTAAAACCTCCGTTTGTGTGATGCTCATAAAATTGAATAAAAAATGAAAAATTAAATCAAGTGTAGTTTTGAATTTGATTTTTCATCAATAACGAGGGGTTTAAAACCCCTCGTTATTGATGAAAAAACTTTCGATGTCTCAGTAATCTATTTGAAAGAAAGACAATGGAAGTTTTTAAAACTTCTATTGTCTCACTGAACCGCCCCCAAACTTACATAAAACCGCTCCAAACCTTCAATCAAAGCAGCCGTATGGTGTTCTCGTGCTACAAAATCCCTTGCAGCATCTCCAACACGCTCCGCAAAATTTTCATTTTCAATATACTGCACCAAAGCATCTGCAAATCCTTTGGGCGTATCGGCTATCAAAATATTTTCTCCTGAGCTGCAATTGATACCTTCTGCTGCAATACTTGTGGCGACAATCGGTTTGGCGAGTGCCATCGCTTCAATGATTTTGATACGCATTCCACTGCCCGAAAAAAGTGGGCAAATCATCACCGCTTTCGACTGCATAAAGTCAATGGCACTTGCTACTTCTCCCACAAAAACCACATTTGGAATCTCTTGTTTCAAAAACCAATCAGGCGCATTTCTACCTGCAATATAGCATTGAAGGTCTGGAAAAACTTCAACAACTTGCGCCCAAACTTTTTCAAAAAACCATTGCAGCCCTTCCTGATTGGGCATCCAATCCAAAGAGCCAATAAAGAAAACTGAAGGAAAATCTATCTTCGTTTTGTCCAAAGGATAATCCGCCAATTCGATACTACCCGCCATCGTCCAACAGGGTTTTTGATAGCCCAAAGCCTTCCATTGCAGCTCATCTACCACCGAAATAGGCACTAAACCATCGTATAATTGCAGGCTATCCAATTCAAATTTTTTCATTCGTTTTGCCAGCAAAGTCATATACCACCGCTTCAAAGGATTGCTTTGTTCATTCGCCAGTCGTTCCCAAATCTCAAACTCCAAATTGTGCGCCCGCATCACAATCGGAATTTGGCTGTGTTGGCGAATCGCAGGAATATAGGTTGCCAAATAAACGCCATCCAAATGCACTACATCAAAATTGTTTTTTTGAAGGTAGGTGATGATTTGAGCTTCAAAGGATTTGCTGTAGAAGCGTTGGATATTGTAGGATTGAGAGCCAAAAAGATTCGCAAATGCTTTGATAGGAGAGAGGCGGGTGTCTATAAATGTACTGTCGAAATGTGCTGTTTTTTGAAGCGAAGCAGGCATTGCCTCCTTGTCAAAGGGATGTTTGTGGGTCGCAATCGTGAGAAGTGTGACCTCATGTCCAGCAGCGTGCAAACCTTTGGTAATCGTGCGGATAGCAATGGCTTCTCCGTCTTTTGCGGGATGTAATGATTTTTTGCAGATTTGTAGAATTTTCATCCATCAAAAGTAGTAAAAAAGCATTTTTGAAAACAAAAAAATGGTGAACTTTGCCAAACTCTAAGGGGAGAAAGACGTTAAAAGACAATAAAATACTTGAAAGCATGAACGAATCAGAGGGTTGGCAAAAAAAGTGTGATCTTTGTGAAAGGTGGACGGATGGAAACAAATATGTGTGTCAGCATTGTGGTGAAATCATGGAAGAGAATCACCTCAAAGAAGAATCCAAACGAGAACAACAGTCGATATTTGATATGGGGTGGGTGACAATTAACCCCACAGACCATTTGATAATCAGGGGATTGAAGCGAGTGATTCTAACTGTTCAGGTGATTTACTTTGGTTTTCTGTCCTTTTTTATTTGGTTGATTGCTTTTTTGTCTTCCTAGTGCAGTGATGAGTGGATTGGTGACTGGTTATTCGTGTAAAATACAAAGACTACATTAGACTCCGCTATAGTTTCTTGCCAAGCAAAAAAAGCCCATTCCAACCACAAGGAATGAGCCTTCATAAGCTTTTAAAAAAGCAGCAGTGCCCGCTGCTTTAAGCTAAATTTTAATTTTGTAATCCGTTATCTATCTGGAGTCTATTTGTAAGTATCATCAAATGATTTGAATACGTCACCAATATAAACTCTGATGTCGCTGTCTCCAAAAGGCATACTGTGACCTTGTCCCGTAAAACCATTCACATCATAGTCATAAGAAACCCTGTGTTTGCCTTCATAGGCTTGATTGTAAGTTCCTTCAACCCAAACAGATTCTCCATTGACGGTCAAATTGATTTCTACCCTTTCACCTTCTTCAAAAGATTTTTCCAATGCGTCTTCATAAAAAGAAGTGGTGATATTGCCTTCAAAAGCTCGAATATTTGCCTCTTCAAATGGTTTCATTTTGCCAAATCCATTCCATCCATCAATGTTGTATTGGTAGCTTACTCTGTGTGTGCCTTTGTGGAATAAATCGTAAGTGCCTGCAATCCAAACATCCTGTTTATTGACCGTAATTTGTATTTCTACCTGTTCGCCTTTTTTGAAAGGACTTTCAGGTTTTGCTTCGGTTGTTTTGGCTGATTCTCCAAAAGAAGTGGTGGTATTGCCTTCAAAGGGTCTGATGTCGCTGTCTGCAAAAGGCTGCATTTCGCCACCTCCTCTCCAACCTTCAATATTGTAGCTGTAAGTAGCTCGGTGTTTTCCTTTGTGGAAACGTTCGTAAGTGCCTGGAATCCAAACTTCTTGTTTGTTGATTTTTAACTTCAATTCTACCTTATCGCCTTCTTCAAAAGGTTGGGCGATGATGGATGAACTGCTTGACAAGAAAATGAATGTGAAAATAATGGTGGAAAATAAAACGGATTGGAAAGTTTTCATGACAGATGAGGTTTTGGGTTAAAACGTTGTTCATCTGTTAATGACCTTCAAGAGGAAGATGTAAACAAGGTTGGGTAAAAATATTTTTTTTGAAGATTTTTCCTTGAATGAATAGGGGCTTTTTAGCCATAAAATTTCTTCAATTGAAGGAAAAGAACCCATTCGATTCATGTGGTATTGTATGAAGAAAAGCTATCGTAATGGAGAAAAAAATAGCTTGTTGTGGAAGAATTTTTTAATTGTAGTTAATTGATTTGTATTGTTTTAATTGAAAGTTGAAACGGTTATATACTTGAGGACTCCAACCAGAATGTGTTTTGTCCGTATAAATGGTTATCAATTGTCTTTTCAATAAAATTGTGTGATAGGTTCAATAGTGAGCAGTAAGCACGAATCAAAATGAACGTGGCAATTAGAATGAAAATACTCTTGATAGACAGCTGATTGTGATTTTATTTTTGTTAAAACAAATGTGTCCAACTACTTATGTCAATGAACTCTAAGGCTATGGCTTATTTATCTGATACAACAGCCATACAGAAAAAACGCCTAAACGATTTGGTGTCAACGATCCAAACCGAAATCTTCCAAGTCCCTAAAACAGCAGGTCTTCCTTTTGAAGAAGCCTTTGATTTGGCATATAAACTGAAAGAAGATGAAGTGTTGGCAATCTTGCATATCCATCAGGCAAAATACTTTCAACAAAGAGGGGACTATGATTCAGCTTGGACACAAATAGAAAAGGCAAAAAATCTCTATATCCATTTTAATGACCAAAGTGGACTAACCGATACGTTTAATCGGTTTGCAGCATTGGAGTATTTAAAAGGAAACTATGAGAAAGCTTTTCATTTGTCTGAAGAAGGATTGAAAATGGGGGAGGAGATTGATCATTCAAAAGGAATTATTGATAGCCTGAACCTAATGGGTTCTATTTGCAAAGAACAAGGGAATTTCGACAGCGCATTGCAGCACTTTTTTACGGCTTTGAAAATCGCTGAAGAAATAAAGGACACAGAAATGGAGGGCAACCTCTACAACAACATAGGCATCATTCACCAAACCCAAAAGAACTACTCAAAAGCCATTGTTTTTTTGGAGCGAGGCTTAGAGAAACACCAACGGTTGGGGTATGACATAAATGTCATGGGAAGCCTCAATAATATTGGAGCGATTTATATGTACTTAGGGGATTATCCCAATGCATTGAAGTACTTTGACAAAGTATTGATTATCTCAGAAGTGGAAACTTCTCACACAGACCAAGAGGGGATAGTGTTGATTAATATGGCTGCCACTTATACTAAATTAGAAAAGTTTGATAAGGCGATTCAATACGGTCAGAAAGCATTGAAAATTGCAAAAGAACTGAATATACCTGCCTATCAAATATCCAGCCTCAATATCTTAGCCATTACTTATTTGGACATGGAAGAATACTCAAAAGCACTGGAGTATATATTGCAGTCTGAAGAACTGGCTTTAGAAAAGAAGGGTACGGCTGCTTTACTGGTCGTTTATGATTGCTATATTCGGTGTTATGAAGGTTTGAAAGACAATGGTAAGGCAATAGGCTACTACAAGAAATTATTGGAAATCAAAGACCAGCAATACAATGAGGAGAAAGCCCTTGCGATTGCAGAGCTAAGTGTGCGGTATGAGACAGAGCAGAAGGAAAAGGAAATTCAATTGCATAAATTGGATTTGGAGAAGAAGGAATTGGAAATTCAACGCAAACAGGATGTCGAAAAAATGAATCAACAATTGGAGCAAATGGTGGAGAAACGAACACAACAATTGATGATTCAAAACAAACAGTTGAAACAATATGCTTTTATTGTAGCCCACGACCTAAAAGAACCCCTCTGCAATCTAAGTGGGGTAGCTGATTTGCTCTTCAAAAACTACCGCCACCAATTAGAGCCTACAGCCCAAAATTTCTTACAACACATCACTCAGAGTACCAATTATATGAATCACCTATTGGAGGATTTATTGATGTATGCAACACTGGGGAGAGGCATAGAGTTAAATCCACCTACTGCCTGTATTACGGAAGCTTTGGAGGAAGCAAAGAAGGAATTGAAAGCCGATATTATTGGAAGCAATGCCAAGATTGTGATGGAAAATATGCCTGAAAAACTAAACATCAGTAGAAAGCATTTGATTTTACTTCTTCAAAATTTACTGAGAAATTCGCTTCAATTTCACCGAAAAAATGTGGCAACACTGATTCAAATTAAGTTGCAAAAAAAGCCTGATTATTATCAGATTGAAGTAAGCGACAATGGCATAGGAATCGCTCCCGAAAACCAACAAAAAATCTTCAATATTTTTCACCGACTCGACAAAGCCAATTACAAAGGCACAGGGATAGGATTGGCAATATGCGACAAGATTGCACATTTGTATGGAGGGCAAATCAGTGTGAAAAGCACGCTGAACAAAGGAAGTGTTTTTTATTTTACACTGCCTCGATAAATAAGTGATCGGAAATTCAAGGCAGAAATCTAAACCTTATAGGATTTTCTCCTGTAATTTATTGATATTGATTTGTTTGCATGAATTTTCAAAAGCCAAACCTATAAGGTTTTATTCGACAAAGATTGACGAAATCTCAAATATAGTCATACCGAACCTCACACAAATACAAACCTTGTGGTGGCGCAGATGGGTTAAGAGGAAATTTCGCCTTTTTGTCCATGACCGCTTTGAAGACTTCAATACTGACTTTTTCCTTTCCGACAGCCATCAACATTCCCACAATCCGCCGCACCATTCCCCGCAAAAAACGATTGGCGGCAATGTGAAACCGAAGTGTACCCGCTTCCCTATCCACCGAAAGCTCTGTTTTGAAAATCGTGCAAAGGGTTGTTTTATTGCTTCCCCCCGTTTTGCAGAACATCTCGAAATCTTCGTATTGAAGTAGCAAATCCGCCGCTTCTTGCATCGCTTCAAAATTCAAGGGCAACCAGTTGTAGTACCAACTCAATTCATCTTTGAAGGGGTTTTTATGAAAGTGAACATGGTAGTCATAGGCTCGATAAGTGGCATCAAAACGGGTGTGGGCATCTTGAGGAATGTTTTTGATGATGCGTTTTACGGCAATATTTTTGGGGAGAAACTTATTAAGCCGCAAATGAAATAATTTGGGAAGGGGATTTTTTGCATCAAAATGCAGGAAAAATTGACTCGCATGAACGCCCGCATCTGTTCGACCACAACCCATGCAGTAGATGGATTCGTTTATAATCGTGCTGAGTGCTTGATTGATGGTTTCTTGGATGGTAATGCCATTGGGCTGGACTTGCCAACCGCTGTAACCTGTTCCTTTGTAAGCGATTTCGATAAAATAGCGCATAGTAGTATTGGTCAAAATTTGTCTTGAATTTTTGGCTGAGATTTGGTGAACCACAAAAAATGCAGCCTTCTCGACTCAAATATTGCAGCGAAAATATAAAGAAAAATATTATTTCTTGGAGAGAGATTTCTAACTTTGAAGTCTGTTTAACCTAAAACTGTTTTTCAAAACCAATGGAGCAAGAAACAAAACAAGTAAAGCGGAGCTTTTCTCTGTTGATGAGAAGTATTCTGAAGTACCTCAAAGAATTGGTTGCGCTAAAGGATGGGATAGACCAAGTCGGTACGATTGAGTCGGTACGAAAATACATTCCTGTCAAGGGCTACAATGTTTGGATTCTGATTGCAGCAGCTGGGATTGCTTCCATTGGATTGGACACCAATTCTTCGGCAGTCATCATTGGAGCGATGTTAATTTCGCCCCTCATGTCACCTATTTTGGGGATAGGAATGGCGATTGGTATCAACGACCGTGAAATGCTTTCGATTTCGCTCCAAAACTTCTTCATTGCCATATCCGTTAGTATTTTAGCCAGCTATGTGTATTTTGAATTCATTAC
>JBGCDY010001109.1:0-2479 GCA_045105835.1 Chitinophagales bacterium | reverse complement strand
TATTGAAGTATGCTACTTCAGGGGTAATATTAAGCGACAAATCTCCTAATTTCACCTTCCCTTCCTTGTCGTACATACCTGCGATGGTGTTTCCTACTAAGTTGTATTGGAGTGATTTTCCTCTCTCAGTTTCTACTACATTATTGTACGGAACTATATCTCCTTCAACAAAATCCCCCCCAAACGTATGAATTCTGTATCTCATTTTTTTACTCTCTACAGTAGTAGATTGTGAATTGGTGTATCTCTGATATTTAGTCAAACCACTACCATCTTTTCGTCGAAATTCAAATGTGTTGTCGCTTGTAAAGGTATAATAGCTACCTGACTCTGGGCGGATGTAAACATTGGGTTTGCTCGAATTGGTACGGTAATAATAGAAAGGCCCTCTGCTTATTGAACCGCCAGGTGTTTTGGTCTCTCCCACTTGCAAACCTATCTTATTTCCCGACTGATAAGTACTGATTTTTAGATAAGTATTTTTATCTAAAGGCTTCCAATCACCTGTGATATTGTGGGTTTTAGGTGTAGGTAAAGTCTTTGTAACTTTAACAAACTCCCAATGCGATGTAAAATATCCAGCAGGAACTGCACTAGATGCCAATGCGCTTTCTACATGGAGTACCTGACCTTTTCTATATCTATTTTCGATACGGAAATATTTTCCTCCTGCCGCTACCTTTTTCCAGTGAGAGGTGAAATACCCAGCAGGTACGGAAGAGCATTCTATTTTTGTTTTCTCGGTATGTAGATACAAGTTAGTACCCGTTTTTTTAATTCGGAAAAACTCTTTATCGACCTGTTCGATTGTCCATTCACCATTGGATTTGTTTGCGCCCAATAATCCGCTCTTCAGTTTTTGCCCCTCCAATTGAATACAATGATTGGCTCTATATCGGTTCTTAATTTGTACAGTATTCTGTGCTTCCAGACTTGAAAAACTGCATGCAATTAATAGAAATAAAATTGTTAGTTGTTTCATGGTGAAAATTGTTGAGGTAAAAAAAAAGGTTGTTTCAAAATTGAACTGTCCATAAAACGCAACTCACTTTCTGCTACAGACACTTTTTTCAAAAAAAAAAATTTATCTTTAACTGCATATAGAATTTAACTAGCCATAAAAGATGTCTAAATCACTGGAATTAAAACTATTGGAGGAAGAACCTCAGCACTTTATAAAAAAGTACCAACCACTCATTCAAAGAGTGGTATTGGCACACATTGAACAATCGTATTTAGGGAAACTTAATGAGGAGACATTGCTGAAAGGTGTCCAAAGGCGGCTACCGAAATATACACAAGCACTACACAAGAGACATGGCAAAGATGTTTTTTTGAAGTCTTTGCTAATTGAAGCTTGTCGAATGCTTTGTCATCATGTAGAAGATATTCACCTACTGCAATATCACTCCAATAATTTGATAATCAAATACAAGGCAATTGTTTATTCACGGGTATATTCCTTCGTCAATACCGACCAACTGCACAACGATCAAGCCGATGACCTCATACAGTATGTCTTGGAAAACCTATTGAAAAAGTTCAAAAGAGAAAACTTTGTATATGAGGAAGGCAAGGCAATGTTCCGCACCTATCTCTATTCCGTCATCAACAATGCTATCAAAGATGGATTGCGAAGGATGCGGAGTAAAAAAGCAAGCATTGGGTCAAGAGATACGATAAAAGCTTCTAATGCTGTAGATGAAAACACCTTTAAGCGAGTGAGCAATAAGTTGGATATGGAAAAACAATGTGAGTTGTATGGTCAATTTCTTGATTTTTTCAAGTGGATTGACAGAGCAAAGTTTGAACTAAAAGCTAAAGTTAATTACCGCATCCTACTCAAAAACGAAGACGTACAGTCGCTCCCACTAAGTGAAGATGTAAAAGTGGAATTGTTGGTAAGCTTTAGACATGAATACACCGAAATGAGCTTGGAGGAGACTTGGAGTACTTTGACCCAATTTATCAACCTACTCGAAAACAAGCAAGTAAGTACGGATAGTATCAGAAAATGGTTTATTCGGAGGCGCAATTGGATGGTGGTAAAGATTCTCTATATCATGAATTTTGATGGAGTGGTTCAGAAAAAACTCAATGAGGCAGAAAAAGAATTGTTGTTAAAAATCAGTGCCAGGTCAACGGGTAAGTTGGCAGGAGATTATTTGGGGGAGATTGTCTATACTTATTACCAATAATCCACAAAACCACAGCAATATGAAACAGGAATTGCAATTCTTTGAGGTAGATGGACATCTAAATATAGGAGGGCGAATCCTCTATGCCGAAGCCATTCAGATGGACAAAAAAGATGCACTACCCAAGAAGTTATACCTACACGGCAATAGTTGTTCGGAATGTAGCATGGAGATATTACTGCTTTCCACCTTGCTGAAAGAGGAATATACAAACATGACACAAGCTCAACATCCATATTTGGATTATTCAAATAGCAAGTATGCTATTGGTGATGATTTGG
>JBGCDY010001108.1:0-3169 GCA_045105835.1 Chitinophagales bacterium | reverse complement strand
GTCCTTGCATTTACATTCTTTAGAACAAGGTCGTTTGTTTTTTCTACAAGCACAGCGATTGTTTTTACATTTTCCTTTACACTTACAAGTAGTTGATTCTGTTTCCATGTTTGTGGTTTTTTTAAAGTTTGGTCTTTATTTTTGATTTCGAGACTCCATTTTCTCCCGAATCTGCTCCAAAATTTCATTGTTTACCTTTGCCTTAATTACCCGCTTCACCTCATACGTTTTCAAGGCATCGTCAAAACCTCGTACTTTTATTTCTTTCAAAAAACCTAAATTGACAACTGTATTGATATAGGTGTCGAAACGTTGGAGTAATCGAATCTTGTCTGCTTTGTCTTTGAAAAACAATTCAATGCGCTCTTTTAGGTCTTGATTGGTGACAAATAATTTTCGAGATTCGGTATTCCGAACATCAAATTCCTCCAATGCTTCTCGCAAAATCACACATAATAAAGTCACTTCATACGACAAAGGCATTCGACGTACCAAACGAGTCGCTTGATTGGGTTCAGTGTCTATTTCGTCGGGTTGACTCAAAAAAGCAAAGCCCTCTTGTTCGTTGAGATGTAATTCTACTCCAATGACTGCAAAGTGTTGGCGGACTTGGTGTTGGTAGGTAATGAGTAAATTCCACAGTTTGCGGTCTTCGTCGTAAATGACTGTTTGTAGAAGTCTTACAATGACGATGGAATAAGGGGGAATGGAACTGTTGGAGAGGTTGAATTCTGTGTTGGAGGTTGTGGAAGGGGACATATTATTTATGGATTTGAAGAAACCTAAAAACGATAAATATTGTTGTATTTTTAGCACACGAATAAAAATAACAATAGATGGTAACACTAAATATTCAAGTTGAAAATATCAAAGATGCTGCGAAATTAGCTAAAATGTTGCAACAAATACCTTTTGTAAAGGACATTGATTCTGATGAAAATAGTTTAAAATCTGTTTTAAAGAAAAATACTCATGCAAAGAGAATGGCATTGATGCAACAGGCAATGAAAGACCCTTTGTTTTTGAAGGATTTAAAAGAAATTCAAGAAGATTTTCAATTTTCTGACTTTGAAAATTTAGATTGATTATGTTGAGATGGAACATTTGGTTGGTTAATTTAGATCCTGTTATTGGTTCTGAACAAGGTCGAACCCGTCCTTTTTTAATCATAAGCAAAAATAGCATTAATCAATTATTGCCTGTTGTCAATGGTTTACCTCTGACTTCTCGAAAACATAATAGAACTATCTATCCAAATGAAGTTCTATTAGAAAAAGGGTATTTTGGATTGACACAAGAGTCAATAGTTATGTGCTATCAAATTAGGACGATTGACAAATCAAGGTTGATAAGAAAAATGGGAACAATTGATGATTTGGAAAAGCAGCAAGAAATAATCGATGCTCTATGTTTTCAGTTAGGGATTGACATCTAAAATCTCACCTCACATACACCAACTGCGGCAATCGTATCTCCTTCAAATTCTCCTCCTCACTTTCCTGTTTCCAAGAAATCTGCTCACTCAATTCGGTATTGATAAGGTGCTTATCCGATTTTGAAGCAATCGAGAAGTAAGTAATCACCTCAGCCAAGCCATTTTGAATAGGGTAGTATTGGACGACTTGCGAAAGGGTGACTTGGGCGTGGTACTTCAATAAATCTGCAATATTCTGTTCCAACTCTTGACGATTCATCTCAAATTGGTCAAACAAAATACTTAATTCTGCCTCTTCAAAACGGTCACTGCCCAATTCAGTTGGTTGATTGCGGAAAGTAGCTTGTTGGGGTTTTTCACCCAAAGGTCTTTCCATTGGTAGGTGAACATGAGGAAGGTCTTCAATGTGGATGAATTTGCGTTTGCCACTGAATTTCTCAGGATTTTCCATCGCAGCATTTTTGATGGCACTGATGACTTCAATGGCTCGTTTGCGCTCCAAAATATCTCGTTCCACCAAAATTCGACTCAATTTATCTGCCAACAAACGATTGGAGTCAATCACTTTCTGCCCTGCACCGTGTAGGTAAATTTTGATTTTTCGGAGAAAATTATCAGCATAGTGAATATCTCTTTGGCGGAGCAAATCGTACATCTGTTCAATTAGTTCTAACAACTCGTCCTGTTTGTTGTCCGCCACCAAAAACTGCCAGAAAGCGTAGAAACTTTTGCCTTGGTCAGAGTCCTTCAATTCATCCGTTGCATCCAGTGCATAGCCCAAAATTTGTCCTTTGTTTACATCTACTTGGGTTTGTTTCTTGTAGATTTGAAGGGTGATGTCTTTGAAGTTGTGTTCGACCTCTTTGAAGTCCGAAAGCAGTTCACGAGCTACTTTATTGACATTGTAAAAGCGTTCTTTGATTTGGGTATCGTTGAAGATGTCGACTTTTCCAGAGCGTTTGATTTGGCGGATTTGTTGGTTGAGGGCATCCCGTTGCGCCTCCAATTGAGCGATTTTTTGTTTAGGGTCGGCTTTGGAATTTTCGATGAGCTCACGAAGCAGGCGGTAGATGTCTTTGAAGCGAGACTCAGTACCAACAAATTCCCGTTTTTTCAAGGTATCCATCCACTGAAAAATCTTTTCGGTGTGGGAGGTGAGTTCGTGAATGGGTTCTCCGTTTTCGTCGGGATATCGGGTCAAATAGCGGTTGTCTTCGTGACACCAAGCCGATATGTATCGCTGCGCCAATGCCAAAGAATCTGTTTCTTCTGTTCCCAAATAGCTCATTTCGCTGCTGTCCAAGAGTTCGATGGTGTCAGACAAGCGATTAATGAGTTCATAGCTCGAAATGGATATGCGGTTTTTTTGTTTGAATTCTTGGTATAAGAAACTGATTATTAATGGCGCACTAAAAGCACGCAACATTTTGATGGTGGGAGAATTGGCTATTAGGCTTTTGACCTCATCGTAGTTCATAGAATGCTGTTTCTTTTGAAGAATTGAATGGGTGAAATTACCTATTTTTTGGGCAATTATTCAAAAATACTGAGTGGCTTTTTTTGCAGCCTCAAACGATAAATCGAGAAAACGACCAGCTTGTTTTCAGCCAAACAATACTCCACAAATAAAATAAGCGTTGTAGAGCAGCAAACAGATAGTTTTTTCGTAACATTGTAATAGAATCAACCATTTTCCTAAATGAAGACTAAGGTATTATTTCCCAATCCCAACCA
>JBGCDY010001107.1:0-4507 GCA_045105835.1 Chitinophagales bacterium | reverse complement strand
CCAAATCAAAAAATGATTGAAGATGGATTGGAGGAGTTTTTTTTTCATGGTTGGGTTGGTTGGTGAAGTGAGTTTCATGAAAATCAAGCTATAAGGTCACTCTTTTTAGGTAAACAACATTAGAGGCAGATAAGGTTCACTAAACGATGCCAAATGGTTAATTCAAAAGCCCATCAATCAAACTCTCCACCTTACCAGACGAAGGTTTTGGAGCATCTGAATCAACCAATTTCCCCTCTGAATCTATTAGGATATACCTCGGCACTCCGATGATTTGATAAGATTCAAGTATTTTTCCTTCCTCTTTTTCAATGAGGTGAACACCTCCAAAATCCTTGTCTTTTTCTAAGAATTGCAGCCATGCATTCCTATCACTGTCTATAGAACAATAAACAAAACTCACATCCCTTTCATCGTATTTTTTCATGAGCTCTTTGGAGTGTGGGAATTCTGCAATGCAAGGCTTGCACCATGTTGCCCAAACATCCACATACACCACGCTACCTTTCAAATCACCCAAAGAAATTTCTTTGCCACCAGGTGTAATTCCGATTATTTCAGGAGCCAAATTGTTTACCTGCAATTCCGAGAGTTGATTGTATTCCGCTTTTAAATCAGGAAAATATGCAGAATTTTTATATTCTACTTCAAATTTCTCATAAAGGACTTGACTGCTCGGATTGATGCCTGTCCGCAACAAAGCATTCTCGATATTCTTTGCTTTTAGAAGTTCCAGCATATTGTTTTCCAAGTTCATTGCCACAAGGCTATCCTCTACAAGTTTGTGAAAACGAGCAGTTAAAGCCTTACTCTTTGAATAGTCCTCTCTCCAAAAGCTGTGGTAAATTTTGGCATCCATAAACAAAGAAAGCACTGCTCCATAGTCTAAAAATTGCAAATCAAACAAGTCAAAGTTTTGCGCAATAGGGGCTAAAAGAGCCTTCAATTCATCGGCTTGAAGACGTTCATCTTTGAATAAATCGTGCCTCACCATTTGGTGCATCAGGTCGTATTGAAGGAATTTCACCTCCATCATTTTTTCTACTAAAAGCAGGTCCTTTGTGGAAAGTAAGGTTTCGCTAAGAGCATTCAAAGCCAATTTGAAAGCGTTGATTTCTTTTTTGAATTCAGAAATAGGCAATGTGTTGATATTGGGTTCTTTGTTGAAGAGTTGTTCCTCTAATTTTTGTACTTCAAATAGATACGCATTTATTTCAGCTCCACGCCCTGTGATCTTAAATTGAAGAGAAGAAAGTTCAGATGGAGAGATTTTTAGATGATAGCCTTTTTCGAGATAAAGGGGGAGAGATTGGTCATTGAAGCTAAGTTTGCCCCACAAAGGATTTTCTACATCAATGGATAATGTATTTGTCAATGAGTCAAAAATGGCCTTACTTGATTGTGCTTGCAGTGTCAAAGGATTGTAAGTAGTAAAACCTACCCCTTGAATGTTTTTTGAAGGAAACTCAATTTTAACAATTGTTTCTTTTGCGGGCTGCTGACACCCACTATTGACTGATAAACATAGGAATAATATTGTCAAAAGAAAAATATAGAAGTGATTTTGTAGCATTTTGATGTCTTAGATTGTGATAGCATAAACATCCCCACATACACGCAGTCTGGGGGATGATTCCCATTACACATATTGTTACATAATAATTTAATTTTTAAATTAATACATTTCCCAAGTGAAGAATAATTTTTTTCTTTTTCGTGGAAAGAATGAAAATATCAAAATCCCACCCCCAAGTAAAATTCATTTCGTGAAATGGAAATCTACTTTTATTTTTTTTGTCTTTAGGAACAGTTATTTTCAATATTTCTAAGTCTAATGTACCTAAAATAGATTTCAATAGATCAATAAAGTATTTCGAATTTGACCTCCAACCTTTCAATTTTCTTTCTGATTCCTTTTCGGCAAGTCTTCCTTTTTCAAGGTAATTCTCTCTTTCTTCATTTGTCCAACCTTTTTGGCTGTCACTATATTTCTTATAAGACTCAAAAATTACTTTTGCCGAAAGGTATTTATCTACAAACCAATTATTCAAATTTTCTTTCAGCTCGATTTCCCAATCTTTTAAAAAATAGAATTCCGCATTTTCTTAAAAAAATGTATGATGAGTCTCATTAATTTCTGTTGACTTTTTTACTCTATCTAAAATCAAGGAAATTGCTAAATCAATTAAATCCAAATTATCTGCTTTTTCTTCAATCTCATAAATTGAATATTCTTTCATCGCTCCAGCATTTGCTGTTGCTGAATTTTCAATTAGTTGTTGAACATACAAGTACCCTTGCAAATGTTCTATTTTTACTTCACCTTCAAATTGTGGGTACATTTTTTCTATTTTTTTGCTTGCCGAGAATATCCATATAAACGCAACAAATCTATACAAAGTAGCTTGAATATACTGTTTGTGGTACAAAAGGTGGAGAATTTTATGGCAAGAATGCCTTGGTCAACTCCCCTTCATCACCTCCAATACTTCCCGTTTATAACTATTCCCAATCGGCAGAGTTTCTTCTCCCACCTCAATTTGGAGGCTACTAAAAGCTGTGATTTGCTGGGTATTCACAATAAAAGAACGGTGAGTACGGAGGAATTGTGAGGGGAGTTTTTGTTGGAATGTGCTGATTTTTTCTTTGGTGACAATCGTTTTGTTCGTGAGGTGAATGCGAATATAGTCCTTCACACTTTCGATAAAAAGCACCTTGTCAAATACCACCTTGATGTATTTTTTATTGGAGTTCACATACAGGAAAGCATCCACATTAGCGATAGGCGATGCAGTGGATTGAAGGGAGGGAATAGGGTTGTTTTTTTGTTGGTCGAGGTATTTGTCCACTGCCTGAAAAAAGCGGGTAAACGAGAAAGGTTTCAGCAAGTAGTCCACCACATTGAGTTCGTAACTTTCAACGGCATAATTGCGGTGAGCTGTGGTAAAAATAATGCTGGGTGGCTGTTGGAGGGCACGCACAAATTCGATGCCTGTCATTAGCGGCATATTGATGTCCAAAAAAATCAAATCTACAGATTCATTTTTCAGCACTTCAAAAGCTTCTACCGCACTATCACAAGTCCCAACCAATTCTAAACTTGCCAATTGACTGACATAGCGTTTGATGATGTTGATAGCCAAAGGTTCATCATCAACGATGAGGCATTTGATGGTTTCTTTCATTTGTTGAAAATAACTAATTGAACAGAATAGGTTTCCTCCGTTTCATCAATCGTCAGTTGATGTCGATTTGGGTAAATTAAATCCAATTGACGCTGAACATTATTGGAGCCAATCCCTTTTCGTGCTGCGTTTGCAGTTGTTGTGATTGGAGGTTTACTGTATGCCAAAAAAAAAAACAATTGTTCGGTTTCAGTTCGCACTTCAATCTCTACCCATGCCTTTTTTAAGTGTTTGCTCACCCCATGTTTGAAAGCATTTTCCACCAAAGAAAGTAAAATAAGGGGCGCAATTTCCCCATTGGAGCTAGCCAACTCATTCTTAAAACGAATGGTCAATCTTTCTCCATAACGCAAACTTTCCAAATCTAAATAGTTTTGAATGAGCTGCAATTCTCGCTCAATCGGCACTTGCAGTTCTTCCGATTGATACAACATATAATCCAGTATTTCGGACAACTTCAACACCACTTCGGGGGCTTTTGGAGATTGCTCCAATGTGAGCGAATATAAGTTATTCAGCGTATTAAAGAGAAAATGCGGGTGAATTTGTGCCTTCAAAAAACGCAATTCATTGGTAGCTTTTTCTTTTTGGAGGACTTCAATTTGGTGCTTTTCTTCAAAGCGGTCTTTGATGTTTTTAATCGCAAAGAAAATAAAGACAATCAGGTAAATCGCTGGAAAATAAACGGCAAATAGGTACAATGGGTCGGTAAGGATTTCTCCAATGCTTTCCTGCGTAAAATCATCTGTACGAAACAATGGCTCTGCCAAATACACCATTCCCAAACGAGCTAAAGCGGTACAGATATAGGCAGAAAGCAAAAAAAGGAAGGTGAAGATTGGGTACTTTTTTTGAAATAAGAAACGGGGGCTTAGGTAATAAACCAAAGAATAAGTTGCCAACAAATAAGCAGGAAGCATGGCGATATAGATGATGAATTCAGAAAAGAAATACCCTGAATTCAATGCTCCAAAAATCGAAAAAAGCAATACAAAAAGCACCCAAAAAAGTAGGTGCGTTAACCACCGCTTTTGCAGAATATAATCCATCCATGTTGGCTCCAATGATGTTTTCATAACTCGAATATACGTAATCTTAAATCACTGTTCTACCCCAAATGTTCAAATTGAAAAAACTGTGGTCGAATGGGCATTTACTACTGACGAACAGTGTTGAAGCGATGTTGTCAGCTCTACGGCATACGCAAATCTACGCCTGTCGTTTTTCCTGATTTACCCTGATTTTATGCGCTACATTTGTTGCAAACGCTGATGGTGTAGAGTGTAGGTATCGGATACCTAAGCTATTAAGCCATTACATTA
>JBGCDY010001106.1:0-3355 GCA_045105835.1 Chitinophagales bacterium | reverse complement strand
GGTGGTTTTGCAGCAGCAGCCTACAAGCGGGGCATCCATTTTATTCAAATCCCGACTACCCTACTCTCCCAAGTCGATGCTTCTATTGGAGGCAAATTGGGAATTGATTTTAATAATTTGAAAAATGTTGTTGGCTTCTTCAAAAACCCACAAGCCGTACTCATCGACCCCATTTTTCTACAAAGCCTTCCCAAACGACAAGTTTTGAATGGTTTTGCCGAAATCATCAAACATGCACTCATTGCAGATGCCAATTACTTCAATGATTTACTATCCATCACTCGGGATAACATCATGGACGTGGATTGGTCGTCTATCATCATGCGCTCTTTGAAGATAAAAAAAGAAGTAGTCGAAGCCGACCCTTTTGAAAAAGGATGGCGCAAGATTTTGAACTTTGGGCATACGGTAGGTCATGCGGTGGAAAGTTTTTCTTTGACCAACGACAGCGACCCACTGTTTCATGGGGAAGCGGTTATTATAGGAATGATTGCAGAATTGAAGTTATCCATGCAAATAGCTGACTTTTCTGCAAAAGATTTCCAAAAAATAAACACATTCGCTCAAAAATTGTATAAACCTTACGAAATTAATCCTGCAAACTTTGATTCCATCATGTCGTATTTGCAAAACGATAAAAAACACCGTGGAACACAACTGAATTTCACATTGCTGAACAAGATTGGTCATCCGATTATCAATCAATACCTCAAAAAAGAGGATATTTTAAAATCTTTTTGAAGTGATTCAGTGTTCAGAATTATGCAAAGTGACGAATTTGCAGAAAATTTTATTTTTTTTATGGCAAAACATGACTAAATTACAGGTCTTAGTGCCATAATATCCATTTTTGACGACTAGGAATAGTTTTTGACAATTACAGAAGCATATGGAAGCAAAATTTTCACAAAAGGTTAAAGAGGTCATTTCTCTAAGCAGAGAAGAGGCCTTGAGGTTAAGCCATGATTATTTAGGAATAGAACATTTGCTGTTAGGCATCTTGAGAGAAGGTGGTAGTTTAGCTATTAAAGTATTACAATCACTGGAAATCGACTTGACAATACTCAGACGGGCTATTGAAGATGACATCAAAGGCAAACATATAGGGCGTATTGTAAACGCCAACGACCTTCCGCTTAATAAACAAGTGGAGAAGGTATTGAAGGTAACCGTACTTGAAGCGAAAATGCTGAAAAGTGAGGTGATTGACACAGAACACTTAATGCTATCAATTTTGAAAAATAAAGAGAACATAGCTACGAGAATACTGCACCAGTTTGACGCTGATTATGAGGCGTTCAAAACTGAATTGGATTATGTAAAACACGAAACCAAAGGCGAATACTCCAACGAATCTGATGATGAGTTTGACGAAGAACGCCAAAGAGGTAGTGGCGGAGGAGGAGGAAGTTTTTCTTCTTCTGGACGCAGCAAATCCAATGTTAAATCTCGTACACCCGTATTAGACAATTTTGGGCGAGACATTACCAAGCTTGCTGAAGAAGATAAATTGGACCCTATTGTAGGTCGTGAGGTTGAAATCGAGCGAGTTTCGCAGATTCTCAGCCGTCGTAAGAAAAACAATCCCATCCTGATTGGGGAGCCTGGTGTTGGTAAAACTGCCATCGTTGAAGGTCTCGCATTGCGAATCATACAGCGAAAAGTATCAAGGGTCTTGTTTGACAAACGCATCGTGATGTTGGATTTGGCTGCTTTGGTAGCAGGGACTAAGTATCGTGGTCAGTTTGAAGAACGCATGAAGGCCATCATGAATGAACTTGAAAAGAACAGAGATGTAATTTTGTTCATTGATGAAATCCACACCATCGTTGGTGCGGGTGGCGCAACGGGTTCTTTGGATGCTTCCAACATCTTCAAACCTGCTTTGGCACGTGGAGAGTTGCAATGTATTGGTGCTTCCACATTGGATGAGTACCGTCAATACATCGAAAAGGATGGTGCATTGGACAGACGTTTCCAAAAGGTGATTGTAGATCCTCCTTCTATCGAGGAATCTATCCACATCTTGCAGAACATCAAGGAAAAATACGAAGACTACCACAATGTCAAATACAGCGATGAGGCAATCGAAGCTTGTGTGACATTGAGTACCCGATACGTTACCGACCGTTTTCTTCCAGACAAGGCGATTGATGTCTTGGATGAAGTAGGCGCAAGGGTTCACCTCAAAAACATCCATGTTCCTGAGGACATCGTGAAGTTGGAAGAGGAAATCGAGAAAATCAAATTGGAGAAAAATCGTGTGGTCAAAAGCCAACGATACGAAGAAGCGGCTCGATTGCGGGATACAGAGAAGAAGATGATTGACGAATTGAAGCGTGCAAAACAACGTTGGGAAGAGGAAGCTCGCACCATGCGTTATCCTGTTGGTGAAGAGGAAATTGCAGAAGTTGTGGCAATGATGACGGGAATTCCTGTTAAGCGTGTTGCTCAAAGCGAAAGCAATCGCCTATTGCACATGAAGGACGACCTCAAAAAACAAATCATTGGACAGGATGTTGCGGTATCCAAAGTAACTAAGGCAATCCAAAGAAATCGTGTAGGATTGAAAGATCCGAATAAGCCTATTGGCTCTTTCATTTTCTTAGGCCCTACGGGTGTAGGTAAAACGGAATTGGCAAAAGCATTGGCTCGTTATTTATTCGATACCGAAGATGCACTGATTCGCATTGACATGAGTGAGTACATGGAGAAATTCTCTATCTCTCGCCTAATCGGTGCGCCTCCAGGCTACGTGGGATATGAAGAAGGTGGTCAATTGACCGAAAAAGTCAGACGCAAACCTTATTCGGTTATCCTATTGGATGAAATCGAAAAAGCACACCCTGATGTTTACAATATCTTATTGCAGGTGTTGGATGATGGGCAATTGACAGATGGTTTGGGCAGAAGAATTGACTTCAAAAACTCTTTAATCATCATGACCTCCAATATTGGCGCACGCCAATTGAAAGACTTTGGTTCAGGAGTTGGATTCAGTACCAATGCCAAGAAAAGTCAAGGAGAGAGTCTTGCGAAAAGCACGATTGGAAAAGCATTGAAGCGTACCTTCTCGCCTGAGTTTTTGAATCGTATTGACGATGTAGTCATTTTCAATTCACTCGGCAAAGAAGAAATTTTCCAAATCATCGACATCGCACTCAAAGATTTGTATTCTCGTATCGAGAAATTGGGTTATACCATGAGATTGAGCGATGTAGCCAAGGAATTCTTAGCAGAAAAAGGCTATGACCCTCAGTTTGGCGCACGTCCGCTTCACAGAGCGATTCAACGCTATATCGAAGATCCATTGGCAGAAGAGATTCTTAGTTCCAAATTGGAGAAGGGTGATATT
>JBGCDY010001105.1:0-2409 GCA_045105835.1 Chitinophagales bacterium | reverse complement strand
AAGACCAAATATTCGGGTTCATAAATCTTCAATGCCTTCAATATCATTTCTTCGTGTTCCTCTCTCGTTTTGTGGAGATGGCTGATGTAGTGGAAAGGAATTCCAAATTTGGCGACCAAAGGCTGCAAAACATTGTGGTTGCTGATTACTGCCAAAATATTGGCATTCAATTCATCGTAAGCATAGCGAATCAATAAGTCTCCCAGACAGTGGTGTTCTTTGGTGACGAGCAATACGATGTCTTTTTTCTTTTTGGGGTTGAGATTGATAGTTGCTGTATCGGGGAGTTCCTGTTGCAGTTTCTTTAATAAGGCACTGGAGTCTCCCTCCCCCGCAAATTCGGTTCGCATGAAAAAGTGATTGTTGGAGTTATCGACATATTCATCGTTTTTCAACACGTTGAAGTCGCTCTCGTAGAGGGTTTTGGTGATTCGATAAACCAAGCCTTTTTCGTCGGGGCAGTCAATTAGAAGTATATGAGCTGTCATTTGTTTTCTGTTTCTAAAGTCTTTTTAATTTTGAAGGCGCAAAATTAGTTAAATCTCGTTATCTTTAAGTAAAATATAGAACAACTATGCCCGACCATAAAAAAGACAAAAACGACCAAGAAGAACAAATCAGCTCCTTTTTGGGCAAATTTGCGACTTACTTTGAGTCGGATACTACGGCAGAATACGATGATTTTGAAGAACAAAGCGAATTTGAAAGGCTCACGATTTCGGATTATGTCGAGCCGTATATGCCCGAAAATGTGGCAGATAGGATTCAACGATTGCAGCAAATAGCTGACTCCATTGAAGGGAAGGTCATCACGGGTTCAGAAAACCATCAAATACCAACCGACAAAGAATTTTCTGTTGATTACAAGAACAGTTTGAATCCCAGTCAGTTTTTGGCTGCAACGACTTTGAAGGGCAGTATTTTGGTCATTGCAGGGGCAGGCAGTGGCAAGACCCGCACGATTACCTACCGATTGAGCTATATGATTGAAAGCGGGATTCCACCCGAAAGTATTTTGCTCCTGACTTTTACCCGAAAGGCAGCGCATGAAATGGTCAAACGAAGCTCACAACTCTTGCAGGACAAGGCAGTAGATAGGGTGATGCGGGGAACGTACCACGCTTTCTCCAACCATATTCTCCGCAAATATGCCAAAATCATCGGGCTTCCTGCCAATTTCACCATCATTGATACCATTGATTCACAAGACATCATAGACCTCATTCGCAATGAACTAAACTTCACCAAAAAGAGTAGAGCTTTTCCTCGCAAAAGCAGGGTTCAAAGCATCATTTCTAAATCTCGGAACTGCAATATTACCATCAAGAGTATTTTAGAGAAAGAATACACTGCTCTATTGGAGTTTGAACAAGAATTGAATTCGATTGCAGATGTATATAAAAAATACAAACGAGGAAACCATATTTTGGATTATGATGACTTGATGGAAATTCTACGGGATGCTTTGAGGGATAACCTTCAATTCAGGCGCAAAGTACAGCGAGATTTTCAGTATGTGATGGTCGATGAGTTTCAAGATACCAATGTGGTACAAAAGGAGATTGTGGATTTGATAGCGAAAAAGAACCGCAACCTCATGGTTGTAGGTGATGATTCCCAAAGTATTTACGCTTTTCGAGGCGCTAATTTTGAGAATATTCTCACCTTTCCTGCCATCTACCCCGAATGCAAGGTCATCAAATTGGAGCAAAATTATCGAAGTACACAGGACATTCTGAATTTCACCAACAATATCGTCAAAAATGCCAAAATCGGTTATCAGAAAAGACTTTTTTCAACCAACCAAAACCAATGGAAACCTGTCATCTGCAAATTTTATGACCAGGAAGAAGAGGCTGATTTTATAGCGGATAAAATCATGGAATTGCGTGAAAAAGACATTTCACTCGACCAAGTAGCGGTCTTATACCGCAATACTTCTCATGGGAATTTTGTCCAAGCGGCATTACTGCAAAGGAGTATTCCTTATGTCGTGGTAGGCGGTATCAAATTTGTGGAACGTCGACATGTGAAAGATATTATTGCCTACCTTCGATTGGTTCTCAACCCATTGGATGCAGTATCATGGAATCGAATATTGAAGGTCATTCCAGGTATTGGCAAGGTGACAGCAAGTAAAATCGTGGACGAAATCGCCAAAAACAGAGGCAAGATTGATTTTTCCAATTTTGAAAAACGCAAATACGGCTCTGCCCTTATCGACCTGCAAGAGGCTCTCAACAAGGCGGCAAATCCCAATATTCCGATTGCTTCAAAGATAGATATTTTGCGGACATACTATACACCGCTATTGAAGGTGAAAGAGGATGATTACGAAAAACGACTGAAGGATGTAGAAGTGCTTTATACACTTGCCTGCAAATACGAAAATCTCGAAAAATTCCTGTC
>JBGCDY010001104.1:0-9888 GCA_045105835.1 Chitinophagales bacterium | reverse complement strand
GGTGCTTCACCGAACCAAGCCTTTGAAGTATATCTTGGCTTGGGAGTAACGATGACTCCAAATGATATTTTGGATGGTTTTATGAAAATTACCGTCAAGGTAGCAATCGTTCGACCTGCTGAGTTTATCGTCATTACGTTCCAACAAAAAATGCAAGAAGCATAAGCAATGGATAGTTAGGGAGATAGAAATAAATATGCTACGCAAATTTTAGGAAGGTATTTTTTTTTTTAGGAAGGCAAAATTTTTTAGCATAGTAGTGATATGGTCAAAATTTTTAACGCATCTAAAAGGAAAAAGAACGAGTAAAATGCGTAGGCTATTATTTGCTAAATCCCTTAGGGCATGGATATTAGAAATGACACTATGTCAAGTGGTTCGCTACACTTCAATATCCAACCTCAAGCATCAAAATAGCTAAATAATTATGGCAGATACACAAGTTGCAGAGTTATGGCCTGTTGCGAAACATTATTATGTGTTGAACATAGATGGGACAGAAATTGCTTTTCAGGAAGTGACGGGTTTGGGGCAGGATATTGAACTCATCGAATTTAGAGATGGGGACAACAAACAGTTTTCCAACAAGAAACAACCTGGATTGAATGGTCCAACCGATGTAGTTTGCAAAAAAGGCACTTACCAAGGAGACAGTCGAATCACGGAATTGTTTCAAGCTTTGGTGAAAGACAAAGCGAGGTATCGAAACCTGCCACGATTGGAAATGACTGTCCAATTGTTGGATGAGATGGGATCACCTGTTATTACTTGGCAAATTCAAGATGGCTACCCACTGAAATATGAAGGAAGCGACTTGAAGTCTGATGCAAGCGAAATAGCAATTGAAACTCTGACGATTACCTGTCAAGGTATGGAAGCAACTTATAGCTGATGGAGAAATGTATGCTCCAGTATTTTGAAGAGAAAGAATTGCCAATTAGGAAAAATAATTTTTAAAAAAATAAAAAAATAACACAATGGCAGATACGCAAGTAGCCGAAATGTGGCCCGTTCCAAAGTTTCATTTTTCAGTAGATGTAGATGGAACTGTAATAGCCTTTCAAGAGGTTTCTGGTTTAGATCAGGAAACAGATATTATTGAATACAGAGATGGTGACAGTGCTATCTTCTCAACAATCAAGCAGCCAGGTTTGGTGAAGTTCACCAATATCACCTGCAAGAAAGGGGTTTATCAAGGCGATGCTCGTTTGACAGACCTTTTCCAAGCATTGATTAACGACAAAGCTCGGTACCACAACCAGGCACGTATGGAACTTAAGATACAATTATTGGACGAACTGGGAAGCCCTGTTATTACTTGGACAGCCCGTAATTGTTTTCCAGTAAAACTACAAGGTACTGATTTGAAATCAGATGCAAGTGAGGTTTCTATCGAAACCATTGAGTTTGCAATTGAAGGATTATCAGCAGAATATGCTTAATGAATTAAGTGTTGGACACAAATAGTATTCATGCAGTTCTATTTGCCCTCACTTCAATAAACAAAAATGGCATCGAACACCTAATCAATGTTTGTTTTTATAGGTCTTTGCATTAAAAAGGAATATACCACAACCCACCCCTGCCTACCGAGGTTTCGGCACAGGCTCTCCCAAGAGGGAGTGAGAAATTTCCCTCCTCGGAGGGGTTGGGGTGGGTTTAAGTAATATAAGCAGTCAATGTGTAGACCAATATAGCGAATCAATATTGAACAGATGGTTCGATGCTCTTTTATAGTTAAAGCATCAGAATACAAAAGATATTCAGGAAAATCATTGAGGCTAAAATCTTTGACCATGGCAACAAAACCCGACAGCATAAGACTTCAGGAGGAGACGATTCGGAATATGCAGCGAAAAAAAGCTCCGAGGAAACCCCAATTGAAGAATCCCGCAGGTGGAGCAAAAAGAACTCCTTCTGCCAAAACGCCTCAGTTGACGAGCCAGACCAAAAGACCGATGAACCCTTTGGTGATCAATGATCGAAGAAACAAACTCAAAAAGCCAAAGCTTTCGGATCAAACCATTGCTCCAATGAGCACGAAGGCAATTAAAAATAGAAAAAATCACCTCAAAAAACCAAAACTTAAAAACCCTGCAAAAGGAACGAAAGGAAGTCCCTCTCTAAACAAGCCACAGTTGAATAGTAAGACCAAAAGACCCATGAACTCTTTGGTCATCAATGATAGAAGGAATAAATTAAAAAAGCCAAAACTTTCGGATAAGACTACTGCTCCGATGAGCACAACGGCAATCGAAAATAGAAAAAACAAACTCAAAAAACCAAAACTTAAAAATCCTGCAAAAGGAACGAAGGGAGGCCGCCCTTTAAACAAACCACAGTTGAGTAGTAAGACCAAAAGACCGATGAATTCTTTGGTCATCAATGATCGAAAAAATAAAATTAAAAAGCCAAAGCTTTCGGGTAAAACCACTGCTCCAATGAGCACGCAGGTAATCAAGACACGAAAAACCAAACTCAAAAAACCAAAGCTTAAAAATCCTGCAAAAGGAAGGAAGGGAGGTCCTGCAAAGTCAAAACCTCAATTGAAAAGTAAGACCAAGAAACCAATGAATCCCTTGGTTATCAATGACCGAAAAAATAAAATCAAAAAGCCCAAACTAAAGAATCCTGCAAAAGGCAAAAAAAAGACAAAACCTTCGAAGAGCCCAGAGCTGAAAAATAGCACCAAAAAACCAATGAGCACTGCGGCGATCAATGCACGAAAAACCAAAATCAAGAAACCAAAATTAGAGAGTAAATGGAAGACAAAAGCAAAAGCGAAATCTTCACAAGCTTACCCCGCAGTTGGGTTTCTGTTCAAAGTATCAGTAAAAGGGTTCAGATCTGATGGCAAATTCAAAGAGGTGTCAGGTTTGTCGGCAGAAAGAGAAGTGGAGATGATTGTAGAAGGGGGAAACAATAGCTTTGCCCACAAAGTGCCTAAAGGCCCAACCAAATACGGCAATTTGGTACTGAAACGAGGAGTCTTTTCCTCAAGTTCCCCATTGATGAAGTGGTGTTTGAAGGACAATATTCAATCCCTCATCAGCACATCTATTGTCCCTAAGGACATAAGTGTTCAGTTATTGGATGTGCATTCTGGAGAACAAAAACCCTTGATGACCTGGAGTTTTACGAATGCTTGGCCTGTAAAATGGGAAGTGTCTGGTTTTGATGCCCAAAAAAGTGAAGTCGTAATAGAGTCGATTGAATTTGCGTACCAACAATTTGCAGTTTCCTAAAAAACGAAATAATACTATGTCCATTGAAATTAGAGAATTAATCATTAAAACCCTTGTTGAGGAAGGAATAAAAAAAGACCCAAAGGCAGGGTCAGGAGGAGGAGTATCGGCACCTGCGGATGATTGCAGTCTTTTGTCGATAAGAGAACAAATAGTGGAAGAATGTATTGAAAAAACGCTGGAAATCATCGAGCGGAAGTTGAGTAGATAAAGAACTTACTAACCCATTAAATTTGCTGAATGAATAAAAATTGTACACCAAATGGCCTTAACCAAACTTACTATAGAATCATACGACAATGAAAACCTTTCGGGTAGTGCTAAAAACAAGTTTAAAGCACTGATTAACCCAGCCTCTTATACGCATTCACACAGTGTTCAAAATACAAGTACAGGGAATTGTAATAAAAAGGAAGGCGCAACCATGCCCGATAACGATTCCTACACGAAAACCAGCCCCGAAGTAGTTAAATTTACATTGATATTTGATGGAACGGGGGCTATACCTGATACAACCAAAAAAACTGTTTTTGAGAGTATAGACAAGCTCAAGGATACCTGTTATTACTACAATGGAAAAATTCACCGTCCGAATTACCTAAAACTCAAATGGGCAGATAACTTCAATCGAGTAAAAACAGGAAGCAAGTATTTTACCTGTCAGTTGACTTCAATGGAGTTGAGTTACAAGATGTTTGCTCCCGACGGAACACCCTTGAGAGCAGAAGCATCACTTTCGTTCACTGAGTTTCGGAATTCGAAAACCATCGTAAAAGCAGCAGCTCCAAGTTCTCCTGATTTAACACACGTTCGATTGGTGCGTCAGGGAGATAGATTGGCAATGATGTGCTATGAAATATACAACGATAGTTCTCTATATTTGCAGGTAGCAAAGGCAAATAACCTGACAAACTTTAGAAATATTCAGCCTGGACAACAACTTTTTTTTCCACCACTTAAATCCTAATACTCAGAGTGTCAAACGCAATAAACCCTAAATCACACTTACCTTCCTTGGCTTTTTTAGTAGAAGGGGCAGAAGTGAAGACTGAATACAGAATCACCCATGTTGAAGTGTACAAAGCACTCAACAAGATTCCTACTGCCAAAGTGGTATTGGTGGATGGGCGACCAGATATTTCTGACACTCAAAAATTTCAAATTAGTGAAAAAGAAACCAAATTCGAACCAGGTAAGGCCGTAGAAATCAAGATGGGCTATGACAACAAAGAGAAAACTGTCTTCAAAGGAATCATTACTGGACATGGATTGAAGGTCAGGTCATCGGGAGAACCTGAATTGATTCTTAAATGCAGTGACAAGGCAATCAAAATGACCCTAAATCGAAAAAACAAATATTTCAAAGACAAAAAAGACAGCGAAATCATCACCAGTATTATCAGTGATTCAGGAGCAACAGCAGAGGTGAAAGCAACAACAGAAAAACACAAAAAAGTAATACGGTATTTTTGCACAGATTGGGATTTTGTATTGAGCAGGGCAGAAGTCATTGGTGCAATTGTAGCAGTTGATGATGGAAAAGTGGTGGTGAAGCCACCAGATTTAGCCAAAGGACCTGTGGCAACACTAACTTATGGAATGGACATCATAAAATTTGATGGAGAAATGGATGCTCGTTATCAGTTGGATTCCATTGAGAGTACCTCTTGGGATATGAAAACCCAAAAAATTTTAAAATCAACTTCGGCAGAACCTTCCGTCAATGCACAAGGCAATATAACAGGCAAAAAACTATCAAAGGTGGTTGCAAAAGGTAAAGGAGGACTGCAATCCACAGCACCCATTACCAAGAGCATGTTAAAAATATGGGCGGATGCTCAAATGTTGAAATCTCGAATGTCAAGGTTAAGAGGAAAGGCTACCTTTCTGGGGACAGAAAAAGTAAAGCCGAATACAATCATTGAATTCAAGAACCTAAGTGGACGATTAAACGGAAAGGCTTATGTGTCAGAAATCACCCATATTTTTGAAGCAGGAGAATGGACCACTGAGGCTACCTTTGGAGTATCTCCCAAGTGGTTTGTGGATGATACACCGAATGTAATGGCGGCTTCTACTTCAGGTTTATTGCCAGGTATTGAAGGATTGCAGCATGGAAAGGTAAAGAAAATTGATGCCGACCCAGATGGCGAAACAAGGGTTTTGGTAGATATTCCCATCATTGAAGAATCAGGAATAGGCGTGTGGGCAAGACTTTCTAACCTTTATGCTACTAAAGAAGCAGGTACTTTTTTTATGCCAGAAGTAGGAGATGAAGTGATTTTGGGATTCTTCAACAACGACCCCCGATTTCCAGTGATTTTGGGGAAACTATACAGTAGTCATGCCGATCACAAACCACCCTATACGCCTGATAAGAAAAATACCTACAAGGCGATTGTTACCAAAAATAAATTGGTATTGGAGTTCAACGATGAAGATAAAGTCATTACCTTGAAAACGCCAGGTAAACATGAAATCGTCATTAGTGACAAAGACAAGAAAATCTCTATTACGAGTACCAACAAAAACAAAATGATTTTTGATGATGATGGCAAAAAAATCACAATAGAAGACGAGAATAAGAATAAAATAGAAATGAGTAAATCGGGTATATCAATAGATTCTCCCAAAGATCTTAAGATAACTGCAAAGGGAAATATCAATATTGAATCCAAAAAAGCTATCAATATAAAATCATCAAACGATACAAAAATTAAGGCAGGAGGAAGTGCTACATTAGAAGCAAGCAGTACTGCTACCGTCAAAGGAGGTACTGTAAACTGTAAGGCAAGCGGATTTCTCACAGTAGAGGGCAAAATGACCACTGTAAAAGCCAGTGGAATCACAAAAGTGTCGGGTAAATTGGTGAAAATCAATTAAACATAATTAGTTCATTAGTAATAATTTTTAACCATCAAAACCACATTGCATTATGTCAATGCCTGCTGCAAGAATATTAGACATGCACACCTGCCCAATGTTAACACCAGGAGCGCCTCCGATTCCCCATGTTGGTGGACCAATATCTGCTGGGGTAGTCACTGTTTTGATTGGGAATATGCCAGCAGCAGTTGTAGGAAATCCATGTGTTTGTGTGGGACCTCCTGATTCCATTGTCAAAGGTTCTACCTCTGTCTTGATAGGGAATATGCCAGCAGCAAGAGTGGGAGACAGTACGGCACATGGAGGAACAATAGTAGTGGGGTGTTTAACTGTATTGATTGGATAATAAAGCTTTTAAGAATCGAGGTATGGACTTCTTTTGAGAAATCTTGGAAGTGGATATCTCACAGTAATTAAAACGATGTATCAATGAGTAATATAGATAAATCATTTTTGGGGACAGGTTGGAGTTTTCCACCAACCTTCAATGAAGCAGCAAACAGCATTGTCATGGTGTCAGCCGAAAAAGACATTGCCGAAAGTTTGTTCATTATCCTGTCCACCATCCCTGGAGAACGCATTATGCGACCAGAATTTGGGTGCGATTTACACAGCAAAGTTTTTGCCCGTGTCGATTCTACATTTAAGCACGATGTGGTAGATTTAATATCTACAGCCATTTCAGAATTTGAGCCACGAGTAGAATTGGATACCATTGATATTGACACTTCCGAAGTATTGGACGGAATCGTTAATATTCACATTTATTATACCATCATCTCAGTCAATGTCAGAACCAATATTGTATATCCATTTTACATCGTCGAAGGAACAGGAGTTTCAGATATGGAATAAACAAAGAAAATCAAGAAAAGAATACCAACACTAAGGTATTTTTAAATTGCCTGAAAGTATCACACTCAAACGCATTCAGATTTCTAAAAAAATAGATGACAGCCAGAACACCATACTACGACAATGGAGCTTCGCAAGGAGAACGCCTACTCAAAGCCCTGCTTCCTGAGTATGTCAAAGTAGATGAACGAGATTTAAGCCATCTATTAACCTTTGCAGCAAAGTACAGCAAACTCATCAATTTTTACAACCTCAAAAATGAAATACATGGAGATTGGCATCCTTTTTTGACCAATGACATAAGCATTTTTTTAGCCACCATTTTAAGCATAGATGTAGACGAAATTCGCAAAAAAAACTACACATACATCAATGAAATCATTCGCAGCAATGCCAGAAGAAACGACAAAATTGCCAACCTGCGAATTTTTTTCCATTCAGTCCTATCAATAGCTCAGTTATTCAATTCATGGCATATCCATCTGTCAAAAATAAACGCCACACTGATCAATGATTTAGCGGGCATTGAATTAGAAATTCAAAACATCATAGAATTCAAGCTACGACCAGCACTTCAAAAACTCAAAGGTTACGATTTAGGAGCCGAAAAATCCCAAAACATAGGAGTAAGTATAGGGCTTTCCTACAATGAGTTTCACAAAATATGGCAAATAAATAAGGAGGACATTGAAACACAGAATATATACGATGGTCATAATTCAGAAACCTCATTAGACTTCAATATCAATATCGACAATGCCCTCAAAAAAATCCAACTCATTTACAGAACTTTCTTCAATGGCTTAGTCAGGATAGTCACAATGGCTAAGGAATATTTCGATGAGTCACTTACAGACGATCAAAACCATGAGCCACACACAGCACTATTAATTGCCTTCCTCCAAATTTTTCAACACAATCAAGACCATCTAAACACCATTACTGAGCGTCACTTGGACCTCTATTACTCCAAAATCCTCCAACAAAAACGCAAGACTTGGCATCCCGACCAAACCATTGCCAAGTTTATCATGGCAGATCATGTCGAAAACTATGTACTCAAAGCAGGAACTCGCCTACAAGTACGACGAGAAGAATTAGGCTACAATCCCATTTACAAAACAGATACAGATTTGCATATCAGTAGAGCGGACATCGCCTCTCTAAGAACCATGTTTATCAGCAAAAACTTACTGGTAGGAATAGGAAGTTCTTTTAGATTGATTTCTGGTATATATGCTGCCCCTATCGCCAATTCCAAAGATGGAATGGGATTGTCATTCGAAGACCCAAACGATAGGTGGTGGGCACCCTTTGGAGAAGAACAACTCAATAAGGTCGAGTACGAACGAACCATGACAAGCGGCAAAGTGGGATTTGTGATAGCCTCTCCCGTTTTGTTTTTAGCCGAAGGCAGGCGTGAAATACAAGCCGTATTCCATTTTGAAGAAGAAAGTATGAGCACTTTTCGTAAACTCATTAACGATATGAGTACAAACGAAAACATGACCAAAGAAGACGTTTTTTTCAGAATGTTCGCCAATGCCTTTGATTTGTATGTGAGTACCGAAGAAGGTTGGTACAGTATCTCCAAATACGAAATATTGCCGCCCTCCAATTGGATGGGAAACGAACTCACCCTTAATTTTGAATTAACTGCTTCCGAACCTACCCTCACTTCAAGTGACCCCAAAGTGCTTGGAGAATCCTATCGAACCAAGTGGCCAATGCTAAAAGTCCTTCTCAATACAGAAGATTTTGTATATGCCTATTCTTTTTTGAGAGATCAGCTTTTGGATAGTATAGTCATCAATGTCAATGTAGAAGAAATACGGGAATTGGAGGTGTACAACAACGAAGGGAAAATCAATTTAGGGCTGCCCTTCAATTCTTTTGGTGGCATACCCGAAAAAGGAACTTATTTTTTAGTAGGCTATGAAGAATTAGTAAAAAAAGAAATTACCAAACTCGAACTCAATATTGAATGGCAGAATTTACCTTACAACTTTGATAATCATTATGCTGCTTACGAAATGGACATCAAGAATTCCTCTTTCAAAGTCCAACTATCAGGGCTTAAGGGCGGCAAATTTGTTCCCGAAAAACTGGAAGAAAGGCAAACCTTTCGCCTATATAAGGAATACACCACAGGCAATACCGATCAGTTGAATCCTCTGAGAACCATCAACAATATTGACCTAAAAAAACTGGAATTAGAACCCAATTATACTTTTCGTATTCCAGATGATTTTGACCATACTACCAGGAATGGATTTTTCAAATTGGAGTTGTCAGAACCAGAAGAGGGGTTTGCCCATGATGTTTATCCTGTCAAATATTCGGAGGTTGTCACCGAGAATATTCCAGAAATAGATGCAGGCTTTTTTTCGACAAAGACAAAGCCGAAGAAAAAACTGAAGCCTTTACCCAAAGAGCCTTATACTCCTACCATAAAAACCATATCGCTCAATTATGCAGCAACTACAGAAATCGTTATTTCTCCTTTGAAGCATGCCAGAGACCGCTTCAAAACTCCTGAAAATATTTTTCATATAGAACCCTTTGGAATCGTCAATACTTATTCGAATGGACGAACCCACAGTCGTTCGATTGTGCCACAATACAATGAAGACGGTTACCTGTTTATAGGTTTGGAGGAATTGAAGCCGCCACAATTATTGACCCTACTTTTTCCGATGTCAGAAAGTGCAAAAGGGAGCAGGTTTTACGATTTATTGGACATTGAGTGGTGTTATTTGAGTAGCAATGAGTGGACGAAATTTGCACCTGAGCAAATTGTAATGGATACAACCGATAAGTTTACAACAGTTGGAATTGTTACTTTGGAGATTCCACGAGAAATCAACAAAGAGAATACCGTTCTACCCAATGATTTACATTG
>JBGCDY010001103.1:0-2906 GCA_045105835.1 Chitinophagales bacterium | reverse complement strand
ACTGTGCGAAGCTTCGAAAAGTCGCTTGCAAGAATTTGTGGAGCAGTAGCATGTGTGAACTTCAAAAAATGAAGTCTTGCCATTTCCTCTCCTTTCACCAAACCAGATTCTCCTCCTTTCGGGAATACAGCTTCAAGGCTGCTGATTCGGTATTTTTTGAGCAATTGATTGAATTGAGGGTCGGAAGTTTCGAGACTCTCATAATTGCTTACTTCAATACTTTTTTGAAGTTTTACAACAATAACCCCTTCGATAACTTCAGGAGCTTCACTTTGACTTTTTTTGTAGTCGGGCAATATATGGTATTGTTGATGCACAAAACCAAACAAGGAAATACTTAAAATGATAAGTACAAACACTAATGGGTAGTTCTTTTTTCTCATGTTGTTGATGAATTTGTTTATTGATGGTTTCTAAATCGCTACAAAAGTAAGCAAGAAGAACCGTTTCTTTTGTCGTTTGTTTATCGAAAGTTGTTAGCAAGCAAAACTTTAGCCCAGTTCGCACTTCCAATTATTGCCCAAAACGAAGATTCCTTGCAGTTGTATTGAGGCAAGTTAACAAGCCTTTAAATTTTTAGCGAAATTTTCGCAAAAATTGCAAATTTCGCCAAGAGATAACTTCTTCAATTTCAAAAAATTGAAGTCTGAAAAATATCTTTAAAAAGTTCTAAAAACCATTTTTTCTTACGGGTGTTTTAGTGCTATATTTGCGACTTAAACAGACTTACAAAATACGAAATAAATATGCAGGACGTATCTATGGCCACTGATTGGCAGTTGGAACAACAAGAATGGTTGGAAGCTCTGGAGGAGATAGTAGAAGTGCAGGGAAAGGAGAAATCAGAGGAACTGTTTCAATCGTTGCGCCATTGGCTCGCCAAAAAAGGAGTGGCAAACAATGGAATTGCACTCAACACGCCCTATCTAAACACACTCTCTCCTGATGATGCACCAAGTTATCCTGGTGATTTGAAGCTTGAGAAAGAACTTGAAAACATTCTCAAATGGAATGCACAAGCAATGGTTTTGCAGGCTTACGACAAAGGTTCGGGCTTGGGAGGACACATTGCGACCTATGCAGGTGTTGCTACCGTGATTGAAGTATTGTTGAACCATTTTCTCCACAAAAAAACTGAAGATTATGGTGGAGATACTTTCATGATTCAAGGTCATGCTTCTCCTGGGTTGTATGCAAGAGCTGTATTGGAAGGACGTTTGGACAAGGAGGCGATTGCCAATTTTAGGCAAGAGACCATCAATGGTGTGTCTTCTTACCCACACCCACGTCGTATGCCCGATTTTTGGAGGGTACCAACGGTGAGTATGGGACTTGGGCCTTTGATGGCAATTTACCAAGCTCGTTTCCAAAAATACTTGGAACACCGAGGCTTGAAACCTAAAAATGGTGGCAAAATCTGGCACATCATCGGAGACGGTGAAATTGACGAACCCGAAATTTTGGGTTCTATCAACGTGGCTTCTCGCCAAAACTTGGACAACCTTGTATTCATCGTCAACTGCAATCTTCAACGCCTTGATGGACCTGTACGTGGAAACGGCAAAATCATCCAAGAACTGGAGCGTTCGTTTTTGGGTAGTGGCTGGAACACTTTGAAGTTGGTTTGGGGTGAAGAATGGGACACATTGTTTGCAAAGGATGAAGAAGGTATTTTAGTGAAGCGATTGACCGAAATGGTAGATGGCAATTTCCAAGAATTGAATACCCTGCACAATGGTGCCGATATCCGCAAAAAAATAGTCAATGGAGATGCTAAATTAGAAGCTTTGTTGGCAGCTTACAGCGATGATGAAATAAAGAATTTGCGAAGAGGTGGACACGACCGCAAAAAACTCTATGCAGCTTTCCAAAATGCTATACAATCTGACAAGCCAACGGTTATCTTGGTCAAAACCATCAAGGGTTATGGCATGGGTAAGTCTGCTGAAGGATTGAACACGGCGCATCAGGTGAAGAACCTACAACAAAACGACCGTATTTCTACCAAAAACCATTATCAAATTCCCATCAGCGATGAAGCAGCTTTGAAGGCTGAATTCTATTTTCCTGAGGCGGACAGTGAGGTGATGCAATACATGCACCAACAAAGAAAAGCTTTGGGTGGATATATACCCAGTCGCAATAGTGACTTCACTCCTATTGAAGCTCCTTCCAATGAAGTTTTGCAGCCCTTGTTTGATGGCAGTAAAGGCTCTGGAGGCAAAGACTTTTCGACCACAGGAGCAGTCGTTCGTTTGTTGAATCAATTATTGAGAAAATCTTCCATCAAAAAATACATCGTGCCCATCGTTCCCGATGAAGCACAAACATTTGGGATGGAATCCATCTTCAATTCTGTCAAAATCTTCAATGCCAAAGGACAGCTTTATGAGCCGATGGAAATTGGAATTTCGGTCATCAAATACAAAGAAAGCACCAAAGGTCAAGTATTGCAGGAAGGTATCAATGAAGCAGGCGCAACAGCGTCTTTCATTGCAGCAGGTACGGCTTATTCTACACACGGCATCCCGACGATTCCTTTTTACATCTACTACTCCATGTTTGGTTTCCAAAGAGTACAAGATTTAATCTGGGCAGGTGCAGATATGCTTGCCAAAGGTTTCCTTTTGGGAGGAACGGCTGGTAGAACGACCTTGAATGGAGAAGGATTGCAGCACCAAGATGGTCATTCTCACTTGATGGCATTGACTGTCCCTTCAATTCTTTCTTACGACCCCGCTTTTGCCTATGAGTTGGCAATCATCGTACAGGATGGTATTCGTAGAATGTATGTCGAAAAAGAAGACATCTTCTACTACATCACGGTTTACAATGAAAACTACCAAATGCCTTCAATGCCTGAGGGCGTGGAAGAGGGAATCCTAAAAGGAACCTACAAATACAAG
>JBGCDY010001102.1:0-1607 GCA_045105835.1 Chitinophagales bacterium | reverse complement strand
CTTGTGCCACTTATTCCCTCCAATAAGTACTTTTGAAGAGTTGGAATGTCAAGTTCTTCCCCTTTGCGAATATTTGTAGCTTGGTCAATCATTTTTTATTGCTCTATTGTTTTATTTTTATATTCTTAACATTTCCTGTCGTTTCAAACGACAAAAGGGTATACACGCATTACAAATGCGCGCAAGTATAGGGCTCGTTTGTAATGGCAGCTTAACATTTTCTGTCGTTTCAAGCGACAAAAGAGTATACACGCATTACAAATGCGCGCGAGTATTTATTGTTCTACTGTTGTATTGCTCTGTTGCTAAACTGTTCACTGCTCTTTGATTGGTGGACAATCCCCCAACAACATGACAATGCAGCAATACAACCATTTAGCAATTTAACAGTTCAGCCATCACACAAACGTGATAAGCTCTTTCTTTGTCAAGTGCGGAATGGTATTGAAGTACTTCAATGAAATTCTCTTGTCTGAAAAGGCATATTCTGTCATAGCTGTATTTCGTACAAAGCCATTGAGTTCCATTATTTTTTCTTCATTTCCCATCTGCAAAACTTCACCTGTTGCAGCCGAAACCGTGCCGCCTGAGGTGAATGCTCCAACGGTTAAACCTCGTTCGCCTTTGCTTTCCTCCAATATTTGCTTCAAACCACGGGTCACCATTGTCCGAAAATCTGTCCAAGATTGCAGGTGTTCGGGGTGAATATCTTTGAATTCACCTCTTGCCCAACGTTCCAAAGTGTAGTGAAACATTCGCAAATGATTTCGTTTTAGTAAACTTGGATCGGCTTTTACTTGTGCATCCCATTCCTGCAATTTCTCATCCGTTTTCAACAATTCTGGAAGTAAATATCTGTAAACCGCAGGTCCTCGATGTTCAATTAATTCAGGCAACAAAACGGGTTCAGGTAGCTCAATTCCATTTTCAGTATAAGCCTCTTGTACCATCTGCAAAGTTTGATGGTGCCGCTTCAATGGCCCCACATAAATCTTGTCAAATCGCACGCCTTCTGCTACCAAATATTCGCCCAATATTTTTGATTGACGGTAGCCTAATTCTGAAAGTTGGTCGTAGTTTTTCGCCATGAAAGATGCTTGTGCATGGCGTATGTATAGTAGTTTGCTCATTTTTTTTTAGTGATTGGTTGATTGGTGACTTGTGATTCGTGGATTGGTAACTTGTGACTGGTGTTTTTTACATAGCATTTGTTGAACGATAATTGGTGTGTCAAGAATATTGAATTATTTTAATGCTCTTATCCAATCACTGGTTATTAATCACTAATAAACCAATCACCAACCCACTACTCCCCCTTAAAATTCGGTTTGCGTTTTTCCATAAATGCATTTCCTCCTTCTTGGAAGTCTTGACTCGATAGCCCAATTACTTGCTGTTCGGCTTCGTAGGCTATGGTGTCGAGAAGGCTGTGATTGGCCGCATATCGTAGTGTTTTTTTGGTCAGTGCGAAGCCCAATGTTGGACGTTCTGCCCACTTATCGGCAAATGCCATTGCAGTCTCCATCAATTCATCTGCGGGAACAACTTTGGTTGCCAAGCCCAATCGGAGGCATTCTTTTGCAGGTATTTTTTCTCCTCCTGCCGCT